>JABDDA010000061.1 GCA_013287845.1 Gammaproteobacteria bacterium | reverse complement strand
ATACCATGACAACGCATTAATGTTTGAATAGGTTCAGCTAAAATTTCCCAGTGATGATCTAAATCAAATTCAATTGTTTCAATATTGGGTGCAGTTCGATTTAATCCTTTGCATAATGATTGATACGCTAAATAAGAATGCGCAATCGCAACACCAATATTTCGCAATACAGTGGAATCGGATAAATCACGTTGCCAACGTGAAATTAATAATTTTTGTGACATGTGATCGAGTAATGCATTTGCAATTCCAAAATTACCTTCTGCATTTTCAAAATCAATGGGATTAATTTTATGTGGCATCGTAGACGATCCCACTTCATTATTAATCGATTTTTGCTGGAAATAATTCAGTGCAATATAGCCCCACATATCACGACAGAAATCAATCAAGATGGTATTGATGCGCATCAATACAGAAAATAATTCTGACATTGTGTCGTGCGGCTCAATTTGTGTGGTGTAAGGATTCCAGTGTAAACCCAATTGGCAAATAAAATTTTTGCTGAGTTGTTGCCAATCCACATTCGGATAAGCAGTTACAAATGCATTATAATTTCCAGAGGCACCATTTAATTTTCCCATGATAGGTGTTGTGATTAATTGTTCGATTTGTCTTTGTAAACGATATAACGTATTTGCAATTTCTTTTCCAACGGTTGTGGGTGTAGCGGGTTGTCCGTGCGTTCGCGCGAGCATGGGTTGTTCTGCATAATCATGTGATAAGTGTTTCAGAATCGTTGTAAGTTCATCTAATGCAGGAAGAATGCATTGTTTGCGTGCGGTTTGTAACATTAATCCATATGCAAGATTATTAATATCTTCTGATGTGCATCCGAAATGTAAAAACTCGCTGATATTTTTTAATTCTGCGTTATTGATGATGCGTTCTTTTAAAAAATATTCTATTGCTTTGACATCATGATTAATTCCACTTTCAATATGTTTAATGCGTGCTGCATCTTCTTCTGAAAAATTTTCTGCAATACTTTTTAAAATATCTT
This sequence comes from Gammaproteobacteria bacterium, assembly GCA_013287845.1. Taxonomy (GTDB): domain Bacteria; phylum Pseudomonadota; class Gammaproteobacteria; order DSM-16500; family DSM-16500; genus JABDDA01. The sequence goes on along the minus strand of JABDDA010000061.1, from coordinate 1,611 downwards.
GTGCATGCTGACTGAGTGATGGTAATTCAGGTAAATTTGCATATTCAGAGAGTGTAATAATCCAGTGAATTTCTACGTGCACACGAAATTTCATTAAACCATATTCACTAAAAATAGGACGTAACGGATTTATTTTTTCTTGATAACGTCCATCGAGTGGAGAAAGTGCCATCATTGACATAGTAGAATTATCCTATTTCAGCTAATAATTTTTTCGCAGCGGCTTTTATTTTCGAACGACAAAAAAGAAATTGCAAACGCGAGCCGCCTACTTGTCGCCATAATACAACGGAACAAATTCCCGCAAAAAGCAGCGCGCGGATTTTATTCATGTTATCGGTTGCGCTGACAATGCGTTGATTTCCCCAAATCATAATGCGAAATCGAAAGGTGCTAATCGTATTGCAATAGATATCAGCAAGATTGCTAATCACGGTGTTGTGTGTCAGTGAAAAATATTCGACTTGTTTTCTTATGCGTTCTAAACGTTGTTTTGTAAATTGTGTAATTTCATTCGAGCGTGCTACTTTTTTTTGTAAATGAATGAGAGACAACATGTAACGTGTGGTGTATCTATCGCGATTTTTATTTTCCATTGTTTCAATCAGTTTTTCTAACCCAAATTTTAATTTGGGCAATCCACCGTACAGAGTGGAAGGATCTTCTGATGTTTGAAAAATACTATAAATACTCGTTTGAAATACATCCATATCCATTTTTCCTGTTTTTGCAAATTCACGCACGAGTGCAATTGATTGCAAAACACCGGCGAGTGCTACAGAAATATTTTCATATTTATTTCGATTTTGCATTTTACTCTGCTCGCTCAATAATAATGCCGCCGCCTAAGCAGTGGTCTTCTTCATAAAACACAATTGATTGTCCCGGTGTGACAGCACGCTGAGGAGAATCAAACGTGATTTTATATTCATTCTGATCAAATTCTTCGATGATACACGCTTGATCTGTTTGACGGTAGCGGGTTTTTGCATTGAGTCGTAATGGAAAATGATCGGGGCGGCCTTGTATCCAGTGTACGTCTTTTGCAAAAATGATTTTCGAAAAAAGTAGGGGATGATTTTCACCTTGCGTAACAATTAACGTATTTTTCTTTATATTTTTCGCAATCACATACCAAGGTAATTCAGGAAAATTTTTAATTCCACCCATTTTTAAACCTTGACGTTGACCTAAGGTATAAAACATTAAGCCATCGTGTGTCCCAATGATTTTTCCTTCGGGCGTTTCAATGTTGCCAGGTTGCGCCGGTAAATAACGATTTAAGAATTCTTTAAATTTGCGTTCACCGATGAAACAAATTCCTGTGCTATCTTTTTTCGCATAATTTTTTAAATTTATTTTTTTTGCTAAATCACGCACGGTGGATTTTTCAAGATGTCCAATGGGAAAAATACTTTGTGCCAATTGTTCTTGTGTGAGTGCATGAAGAAAATAACTTTGATCTTTTTGCGCGTCACATCCTTTTAATAATTTTTTTTCATGAATGCGTGCGTAATGACCGGTTGCAATTTGGTGCGCGCCGCGTTGTTTTGCATAATTTAAAAAAGCGCGGAATTTTATTTCTTTATTGCAAAGGATATCGGGATTGGG
>JABDDA010000060.1 GCA_013287845.1 Gammaproteobacteria bacterium | reverse complement strand
TCATCATATTTCGCGACGTCAGGCACACGAAATTATTGAAGAATCTTCTCAAGAATCTTTTCCTGCAAGTGATGCACCTACGTGGGCTGCACATGAAACGTTACATACTGCTGTAAAACTACATGCTGAGTCTGCCACACCGATAGCAAAATTTTATGCGCCAAAAGTGGCTGCAACATTAAATGTGAATGGAAATAATTATTCTTATTTTAGTTTGCCTCTCGCAGAAAAATCAGGATTAGAAGGATTATCTAAATTACCTTTCACATTAAAAATTTTATTGGAAAATTTATTACGAAATGAAGATGGACGCACGGTGACGAAAGAAGACATTGAAGCAGTTGTCGCGTGGTTAAAAGAAAAAAAATCTGATCGTGAAATTGCATATCGTCCTGCGCGTGTTTTAATGCAAGATTTTACGGGTGTTCCTGCAGTAGTTGATTTAGCTGCTATGCGAAATGCAATTAAAGAATTAGGCGGAAATCCTGAAAAAATTAATCCATTGTCAGCGGTGGATTTAGTGATTGATCATTCGATTCAAGTCGATCAATACATTGCAGCAGATGCATTTTCCATTAATGCACAAATGGAAATGCAACGTAATTATGAACGTTACGAATTTTTACGTTGGGGACAAAATGCGTTTCAAAATTTCCGTGTCGTTCCACCTGATACAGGAATTTGTCATCAAGTGAATTTAGAATATTTAGGAAAAGTGGTGTGGACACAAGAACTCAATGGAAAAAAATATGCGTATCCTGACACATTAGTGGGAACAGATAGTCACACAACAATGATTAATGGATTAGGAATATTAGGGTGGGGTGTCGGTGGAATTGAAGCAGAAGCGGCGATGTTAGGACAACCCATTTCAATGCTTATTCCAGAAGTGATTGGTGTGAGACTCGTTGGAAAATTAAATGAAGGGATTACTGCAACAGATTTAGTATTAGCTGTTACCAATTTATTACGTAAAAAAGGCGTCGTTGGAAAATTTGTTGAATTTTTTGGTGCGGGATTAAAAAACTTATCTGTAGCCGATCGTGCAACGATTGCAAATATGGCGCCGGAATATGGTGCAACGTGCGGATTTTTTCCTGTTGATCAAGAAACATTAATCTATTTACGTTTAAGTGGACGCGATGAAGAAGCGATTTCTCTTGTTGAAATGTATTGCAAACAACAAGGATTATGGTACGACGCATCGATGACAGATTCTGTGTTTACTGAAATTTTAGAATTAAATTTATCGAGTATTCACACATGTCTTGCAGGACCCAAGCGTCCACAAGATCAAGTGGAATTACCACAGCTCAAACAAACATTTGATAAATTACTTTCTGATACGCATCTTTCCGATCAAAAAGAAAAATTATTTACTACGACAGAAGATTTTACATTGCGTCATGGTGATGTGGTGATTGCAGCCATTACAAGTTGTACGAACACATCGAATCCGAGTGTTTTAATTGGTGCAGGATTATTAGCGAAAAAAGCCCTAGAAAAAGGCTTGCAACGTAAACCTTGGGTGAAAACTTCTTTTGCGCCGGGTTCACAAGTGGTGACACATTATCTTGAACAAACAGGATTGCAAAAATCACTCGATGCATTGGGATTTACATTAGTGGGATATGGATGCACAACGTGTATTGGAAATTCAGGACCGCTTCCTGATGCTGTTTCAAAAACAGTGTCTGAAAATGATTTAACGGTTTCTGCTGTGTTATCAGGAAATCGAAATTTTGAAGGACGTATTCATCCGCAAGTGAAAGCCAATTGGTTAGCTTCTCCACCCTTGGTTGTTGCATTTGCATTAACAGGAACGATTTCAATTGATTTAACAAAAGAACCATTAGGACAAGATGCATCTGGCAATTCAGTTTATTTAAAAGATATTTGGCCGAGTAATGCAGAAATTGCGCGTGAAATGGCTCTCATTCGAAGAGAAATGTTTCACAACACGTACGCAAATATTTTTTTAGGCACAGAAGAATGGCGCGCAATGAAAATTTCTGAATCAAAAACGTATGTGTGGCGTGATGATTCCACTTATATTCAACATCCACCGTTTTTTGATGGCATGACACGGACACCTGAAAAAGTAACGAATGTAAAAAACGCAACGATTTTAGCGTTATTAGGCGATAGCATTACAACCGATCATATTTCTCCTGCAGGTTCTATTAAAGCAGACAGTCCTGCTGGAAAATATTTATTATCAAAAGGAGTTGCAGCAAAAGATTTTAATTCACTCGGTGCGCGTCGTGGAAATCATGAAGTGATGATGCGAGGAACATTTGCAAATATTCGTATTCGAAATGAAATGGTTCCCGATGTTGAAGGGGGTTTTACAAAACATATTCCGAGTGGAGAAGTGCTTCCTATTTTTGATGCTGCAATGCGTTATCAAAAAGAACGTACACCGCTTGTTGTGATTGCAGGAAAAGAATATGGAACAGGTTCTTCGCGTGATTGGGCTGCAAAAGGGCCTAAATTATTAGGTGTGCGCGTTGTGATTGCAGAAAGTTTTGAACGGATTCATCGTTCGAATTTAATTGGAATGGGAATTTTACCGTTAGAATTTCCTGAAAATATTTCACGAAAAACGTTAAAGCTCAATGGAAATGAAAAAATTGATATTCTTGGGATCGAAGGAAAAATGCATCCGCGCATGGAAATTAAAATGATTATTCATCGTGAGAATGGCAGCCAAGAAGAAGTGAATTTAATTTCTCGAATCGATACGTTGAATGAGTTGGATTATTATTTGCATGGTGGGATTTTGCAGTACGTGATTCGCGGGATGTTGTAAACTGTCACTGTCATGCCAGCTAAAAGCACGCTGGCATGACAGCTGAATATTTTTATTTTTAATATCACTGGATGCCAGCTAAAAGCACGCTGGCATGACAGACATTAATTTCGTCCAATATTTCCAAAGCTTCTGCAACAACGTTCGCTACTCAAACAATCATTCGCACGATCGCAATACGG
>JABDDA010000059.1 GCA_013287845.1 Gammaproteobacteria bacterium | reverse complement strand
AATCAGTTATACAACGAAATGATTGGCCAGCTTCCTAGTTATGTACAAATGAAAACAGCACCGCTTCTACCTAAAAATATGCCATTAATTGTTATGTATGCAACCAAACATTGTCTGCCTATTGAGTGGACTCACAAATTAATGTGCATGACTTTTTCTCAAGAAGAAGAACACAAGAAACAACAAATTGAAATTTATAACATGTCAAATAATCACAAGCTCATTGCTGTGAATGGAGATCATATGGTTTTCTTCTCTCCGGATAAAAATACAATAGTGATTAATGCATTAGAGCAAATCCTTAAAATGTCATCATGAAAATTTTGGTGACCTGATTATCAATTTTATAAATACTCCGTCATCGCTATACAAGATAAATGACCGCCAAACCAAGGCTCTCCTTTATGAGCAGCACGTCTACAGCTAAAAAATCTTTCATCAACATAGGTATCAAACGCTACTTGATCTGAGACAGATTTTAATCCCAAAATTAACAAGCGATCTTTTACATAGCTAAGCAAATTAAATAGAAAATGTTCTTTCTTTTGTGAAGGTATAAAATAAATTTCATTATCTTGAGTATCCTGTATAAATTTATTTTTAAATTCAAAACTAACTTCATATGAGCACTGAGCAATACAAGGACTTATTGCTGCTGTAATACGATTCATTTGACTACCCAATAAAATCATTTTTTCAATGGTCGCTTCAATAATTCCATCTTTGGCGCCACGCCATCCCGCGTGAGCTAAACCAATCACACCCGTATTTTCATCAGCCAATAAAATGATAGGGCAATCTGCGCTATCTGATCCTAATACAATATTTGGTAAATTTGTAACAATCGCATCTGCTTCTGGTTTTTGCGATTCCAGCCAAGGCTTGTCTGCAATGACTGCAATATTGCTATGCCTATTTCTAACTGTAATAAGTGATTCAAGCGAATATCCTAATTGCGCCATTGCACGCCGTCGATTTTCGCAAACATTATCAGGGCAATCATTACTAGGGTATGCGCAATTAAGCGATGCATAAATACCTGTGCTCACACCACCACTACGCGTAAAAAATCCATGTTTAATAGTATTCATTTTTTTAAGGAATGGATCTTGAATCACTTCTAACATAAATTCATTCTCCTATTAAATGTGTTTGTCATTTTTATAATGTATGTGTGCGCTGACATTTCTACATTTCTAATATTAAATCTAAATGTTCTTTTGGATTTATCATTTCAATAGGAATATTTATTTTTTTTGCATGTGCGATTTCTTCAGCGACGCCTTTTGATTGTTCCCATCCAGAAATTTGTAAAACAATTAATCCGTCACAACGCTGTAACATTTCTAAATCGAAATGACTCCAGTCATCCCAAGAATTATATTTTCTATTTAATTCAATCAACGGAATATTATGGGTCAAGGGTGAATAGACAAGCTTGCCCTGTTTATGGAATTCTAAAGTTATGCGATTCACTAATCGATGTCGCGATGCTTTTATATCAGGGTTAGGATGAGAATAGGGGCAAGATAAATAGTATATTTTTGCAGTCATCTTATTAACTCTAGAGATTGATTTTTTGCATTATAACTTCGTTGCGCTCATTTTTAAAATGCTCATTTATTAGCATGGATGGGTGAAATTTGACTGAAAAAATTATTTTTCGCAATATGCAATATTGCTTAAATAAATATCCATAAATATTTTTTCATTTCAACTCCTGAAATGATTCATTACCCAACGTTCAACGCAACCACCCCAAAAATTAAAATAATTAATCCCGAAATCCAATTAATTCCTCGCATTACTTTTCCACTCATCCGATGATGTAAAATAAATGCAACACCACCACTTAAAATAAACCACCAGACCGTTGACCCAAGCGTGATTCCTAAAACAAGAATGATGGCTTCAAATAATTTTGGATGCGTTGTTCCTAATCCTAATCCAGCAAAGACAGCAACGAATGATAAAATAGTCACTGGGCTCGTAAGTGTTAAAAAATAAGTTGTTGCTAATGTATGCCAAGAAGATTTATCTGAATTTTCTTTTTTTTCTTTCACACTAGGTTTTGCGAATAATAATTTAATTCCTAAATAAATTAAAAATATTCCACCAAAAATACGAATCCACATTTGATAGCTGATTAAAAAAGAAGAAATAACTGTTAAACCAAATCCTGCAACTAAACCATACGTTCCATCAGCAAGGGCCGCGCCTAATCCTGTCATCAAACCGATTTTGAATCCATCATGCAGTGAGCGTTGAATGCAAAGAATTCCAATAGGGCCCACTGGTGCTGCAATCGCAAACCCAATCATCAAGCCTTTTAACAAGAGTGTTAGCATGCCCATCCTCCAGTAAAAACAGCTAGAATACCCCGAATTTTTCCAATTAAAAATCCCCTTTTTTCATTTTATTCGTGTATAATGCCTCGTTAATTTTAACCTACAAAATCGAGGGGGAAAATTAACATGCGACTCGTCCAAGACGCACTCACGTTTGATGATGTTTTATTATTACCCGCAGAATCTTCTGTTTTACCTAAAGATGTTAATTTAAAAACGCGGCTCACATCACATATCGCTTTAAATATTCCTTTATTATCTGCTGCAATGGATACCGTTACAGAAGCACGATTAGCTATCGCATTAGCACAAGAAGGCGGTGTCGGTATTATTCATAAAAATATGACGATTGAACAACAAGCCGCAGAAATTAAAAAAGTGAAAAAATTTGAAAGTGGTGTGGTAAAAGATCCTGTGACTGTTTCTCCTCAAACAACCGTTCGACAAGTATTAGATATTATTAAATCTTTTAATTTTCATGCACTCCCTGTTGTTGAAGATAATCAAAAATTAGTGGGAATTGTCACCAGTCGTGATTTACGTTTTGAAAATAATTTAGATCAACCCGTTTCAAATATTATGACACCACAAGAACGATTAGTGACAGTCAAAGAATTTACGGATCGCGAAGCCGTTCGCAAATTATTACAAAAAAATCGTATTGA
>JABDDA010000058.1 GCA_013287845.1 Gammaproteobacteria bacterium | reverse complement strand
CCTTGTAATAAAAAAAATAAGGTTTATAACTACAGGGGAAATATTTCAGACTCACTTAAAACATTTTTCGTTTAAAGCGTAATAAATGGATTACTTTCACTGGAGGATTTCAACATGTTACCACAAGTCATTGTTCGCTCTATGTCTAATTCAAATTCAATTAAGTATCATATTCATAAACATTTTCAAAAGCTTCATAAAATTTCTCATAAAATTATTCGTTGTCGCATTTCAGTTGATATTGAAAATAAACATCACCATAAAGGAAAAGTATTTAGCATTAGTATTGATATTACTATTCCTGGTAAAGAGCTTGTTACTCGCAAGCAAAATCAAAATGTTTATATTGCGATTCGTGATGGATTTTATGCGATTGAAAAATTGCTTCAAAAATACGGTAAGAGAAAATCTATTGTGATAGGAAATGATCCTATTTACCCTTCACCTGATAATCTAAATCCGTTTGATTCTATTGCAACAGGAGGATGAATGAGCTATCCAATCAGTGATGCGTTGTATTTAAGATAAATACAACACATCGCGGGAGGGTTCAACTTTCCAACGCATATTTTTTAATAATAAACTTAATAATCCGCATTCCCACTAAATTAATAAATACACCTGTAATGACCAAAATCGCTGCGATTAATTTCCATGATTGAAGCGGTTCATCAAAAACTAACATCGAACTGACCATTCCAACAATCGGAACTAATAATGTAAACGGCGCAACAGTTGCAACAGGATAACGTATCAGCAATGAATTCCACGCACTGTATGCAACCCATGTTGCTGCATAACTAATATAACATGCGGAAATAATTCCTATCCAAGAAAGATGCTGCAAAGATTGTGTGATTGTTTTCGGTCCATCAAAAATAAATGAAATAAACATCATTGGAATAAATGCAAAAAAACTTCCCCATGCAATAACAGATAACACATTGACCCTTCCCATTTTTTTGCTGATAAGATTTCCTAATCCCCACGAAGCCGCTGCTGAAATGACTAATAAAAATCCTGCTAATGTAATTTCATTATTTAAATGCAATGCAACAAACACAAGACCTGAAAAAGAAACAACACTTCCTAAAATTTGTAAGGGATGCGGTATTTCCTTGATCATAATGGCAGCAAAAAAAATACTGAAAAATACTTGTAATTGCATCAATAATGAAGCTAAGCCAGGCGTCATCCCGACATGCATTCCTAAAAATAAAAATGAAAATTGCATTGCGAATGTAATGAGCCCATACAATGCAATCATTCGCAATTGACCTTGCGGTGGCTTAATAAAAAAAATAATGGGAATACTCGCTAATAAAAATCGCGCGGCACAAAGTAAAAACGGCGACATTTCTTGCAAGCCCCATTTGATAAAAATAAAATTACATCCCCATATTAGGATGACTAATATGGCGAGAAAAAAATGCAAAATAGACATGGCGGTTTCTGCGAATTTAATATTTATAAGAGTGGGCAGTATAACATAATTTAAAATGCTGTCATGCCAGCCGAGCGTTTTTTGCGAGAGGTGGCATCCAGAGGCTTTTTTAAAAGTCACTGGATGCCAGCTAAAAGCACGCTGGCATGACACACTATTTATCTAACTCGTAATGAATAATCACTACACACTGCGACGCAAACAACATCTTTCTTCCCAAACTCATTGTTTTAAGTCCATGCCGCATTAATCCTTTAATACTATTTTTCGGCATCGCTAAGTGATCGCTCAAAACAAAAACAGGATTCTCTTCAAATTGAACGGATTGAATATTTTCTCCTTTACGATCTAATAAATAAACAGGACGCGATTCTAATAATCCTTTCACTAATTTTTCAAATCCAAATCCATTGATATGCAATCCATCGGAAATTTTTCGTGTTTCATCTTTTTGTAATCCTGAGCTATTTTTTAAGGCTTTTTCTATTAATTCCAATACAGCTTCTTCGTGAAATCCAGATAAGGATAATCCTTCAGCGCTTGATAATTTGATTGTGTGAGGAAAATTTTCTGAGCTATCTAATACGATATACACTTCAACGTCTTCACGAAATCCTTGCGAAATAAAAAATGCATTAATGACAGAATGCGCAATGACTTCAAAATGTTCACGCGTGCCGATATTTCCGCGTATCTGCTCCCATCGCGTTGTGCCTTTACGTGCTCGAATGATAAATGTTCGCATGTGATTCCCTCAAAAATTGACGAATAATAACATCTTCTTAAGATTTCCTTAAGGTTTTAAAAGTAAAATTAGTTTTTAATAAGGCTTTATCATGACTCCATCACTTAAATCATTTTTCCACTTTAGACGAAATCCAATTCTTTTTATTTTTGGAATTTTATTATTTATTTCTGCTTTTTTATTTCGTCCTATTTTTGTCAGAGCAGAAGAACCTGAAGAAGAAAATGATTTCATTCCTGTCAGAATTGATGCTGCACCTGAAAATGGAAACCAAGCCGCCAGCTTAATGATTATGAAACGATTGCGCGCATTAGGTTACCCAGGAGAATTTAAAGTTATTTATCCCAAACATCGTGTTATACCTTTTAAATCATCTGCAAAAAATCCGAATGAAACTAAAATGAGTTATGAAACTAAAAATAAAATTATCAATCTTGCTGGATTACCAAAAAATATTTCGAATGTTTTTTATGATCGTGAAGGTCGTGTTGAATATATTACTTCAGCTGAATATTACAAAAGAATGCAAGATGATTTATATGAAAGACCTCCTTTTGCGCTTTCAGGTGGTCAATTAGATTTTTGTGATGATTTATACCAGGATGGCGTCAACACACGTTCTGCTCACTTTGAAACTTACTGTGAGTACAAGAAAAAAAATAACGCAGATATGTTAAATGTAGATATATATCTTAATGTTCCTTCTTATAGAAAAATGCTACCGGTATCAATTCAATTACATGGAAATTCATCTTATGCACCTTGGTATGATATGAGCAGTCTTTTCTTTAATGCACCTGCAAATACGCTAGCTGATGCAGAAAAGTTTTTAACAGAAAATAGTCAAGGAAAAAAATTATTACGCG
>JABDDA010000057.1 GCA_013287845.1 Gammaproteobacteria bacterium | reverse complement strand
CGATGGCTGCAAATATAGCGCAAACATTATTGAGTGATTCGAAAAAAGATACGAAAGCTGCGCCTGTGCCTGCACCTACTGCAGCTTCAAAAAAATCTCCGAATAAATAATTTTTATTGTCATGCCAGCGTGCTTTTAGCTGGCATCCAGTGACTTTTAAAAAAGCCTCTGGTGCCACCTCTCGCAAAAAGCGCTCGGCTGACATGACAACAGCAACGCATTGTATCTGATAATGATAAAATACGAGAGGTTTAATGCTATAATAATAGGATAAAAATGATCGAACGAGGGTCGCGATGCAATCACAGCCAAAGCCACTGACATTAACTGAGCGTCTACAAGACGCAATAAACAAAAAAGATTATCAACTCGCTAAATCTATTCTACGAGATAAAGAAAAAGGAATAGATGAAAACGACATACTTGATGTGAACAACACTTGGCTTATATATCCATCTAATGAGCGAGCCACGTGCTTCTTGCATGCTCTTGGATCAGCATGTGACCTAGAAACAGTCAATCTATTCATTAAAAGAGGAGTCAATGTTGGGCTCTCCGATACAGAAACATCCTCTGGATTCAATACTATTTTAGTTGTTGCTATTAGAAATCTTAAACAATCCATCGATAAAAAATCCTCACCTTCTGAAATAGAAGAGAAAAAACAAATTATCCTAGCACTCAGCGCAGCAGGCGCAGACCCATTACTCGTTAAAGCAGGAACCAGCGCACACTCAACCCTTTCTAATCCTGACTTCAAACTTCCTGATAAAGAATTTCTTTTAGCAGAACTCAAAGCTAACGACATCAAATTTAAATTCGGCGGAAAACATTTTTCAACAAAACATTTACCTGCAATGGTAACCACCTACGGAAAAGATTTCGTCAAACAACAACTCATCGAAAGATTAAAAGAAAATAAAGAATTAGAATCCTGCGAATTTGATGAAAAAGACATTGAAGGTATTATCGATGCAAAAGAAATTGTGCCATTACTCGCACGCCCGCAATTAAAATCATTAAAATTAACTGCGCATTCTCTCGATGTATCTGTTTTTATCAACCTTCCACGCTTACAAAAAATAGAAATAAATAAAGACGGAAACACGCTTATTCCTGTTTTAGAAAAAAATGATTTATTAACAGAAGTAAAATGTGCAGATAAAAATCCCATTGTTGATGCCATGCTGGAATCGAATCGAGAAGGATTAAATCATACACGTTCGTCGTGGGCGGGAGCAGCATTGATGATATTGATTGAGCGTGCAAGAAGTGCCGGGCCAGAAGTCGAAGGAATGGGAAAACCTAACGTCGTGACAAGCCTTTTTCATTCTGATGTAAAAAATAAAAAAGATGAAACAAAAATAGATTTTACTTCTATTAAAACACTGATGGGTTTATCAGCACCCCCCCATACATTACAGAAGTATTAACAGGCATTATTCCAGAAGAATTACGTTCTGAATTTAAAATGGAATTAACTAAAGATGAAAAAGGAGAACACTGTGTTTCAGTGGAATGCCGCTCTCAATCTTTATTACGCGCGATGCAGCAGTGGATGGATCATTCCAAAATTAAACACTCTCGAGAGAAAAAATATTTTTCATTTGTGCCTAATACTAATGAAATGCGCGCAGAGATTCGATATCCAAAAGAATTATTTGTGAGATTAAAAGTAGTCGGCAGTGGTCTAATAAAAACATTTGAAGATTCCTATTTACCTCCTGCAATTGCAGAAAGAATTAAGCGTCAGGTATTTGAATCTCCAAAAGCGAAAGAAATATGTTTCACTATGGATCAACACGACGACTGGGAGTGTGCGATTAAAAATCCAACTCATTTTATTAATTCTATTCAGGGTAATGCTCGTCATTATCCCTGCAAAAAATACATAAGCTTAGAATCTGACATTCACACAGCATTCAGGCGAGAAGTAACCTGGTATCACGAACATTTTACCACTATCACTCCGTCAGACATTTTAAGTGCAACAAAATTTTACAAGGGAACAAAACCATTTTATGTTTATTCCCGTTTAATTTCAGGTCTTGAAAGTGTCGCAAATGATAAAAAATCAGATGAAAACGATAAAGTCGCCATGTTAATGCGATTAGGAGATTGGCTTTCAAAACATCTTGATATTGAAACTGAATTTAAAAAAGACAGTGATGCGTACACAAAAATTAGGGTGCTGTATGAAACAAAACTCAAACCCATCGCACAAATTTTAATGCCTTTGCAACACAATAAAAAAGCATTTGAAATCGTTAAAAACTTTTTGTTGTCGCGAAAAGGGATGTTTTTAGTGTATGGACATTTGCAGCATGTGCCGAGATTAGCTGAGTTTTTAATGTACTTAGCAAAGCATAATTTTTTAACAGAAAATATATGTGAGTCGGCTTTTGAAAATATATCTCATAATATAATAGGAGCATTTGAGTTTATCGAAATGACTACTAACATATTGCAAAAATGCGATGATCATGAGCGTAAAGTTATTATAGGTAAAATACTCTCAGTTCACAATCTTAGTGAATTAAATCGCATCATCCGTTGGTATGAAAGAATATCTCCTTCTAACCCCCTCACTTTTATGGATATTATTATTGCCGACTCTCGAATAAAAGAGCAAATACCCGTCATTTCTTCTCCATTTAATCAACGCATGTCCCCAGAGTCGTATGCGTTTTTTGCTTCACTGGTAAAACGAGAATTATTAACCGAAGAACTTGCAAACGAATTCCCGCCAAAACATTTTGACATTGTTATTCCCTTTATTAAAACAATTCCCGAAAATTTATTAACAAAAGAAATTGTGCAACAAATTTTTGCACTGACAATTTTTCTTCCGACGATTAAAAGAGCCTATGAACTCTATCAACCACGCGACACAACAGAATTTGAAAAATTTTTGCATGATATGCGTTTTGCGCAAAGCATTGTGCGAGAAAATAAACCACGTGTGTTTTTTGCTGCAAAAACAGTACAAACCTCTACAACATCATTATTTCCAGCAGTAGATTCAAGAAGAGATGCCAAAGAAAATCCACCACAACCCACCGCTGCATCGACAACAACATCGACAATAGCGAAACCCGTATCAAAA
>JABDDA010000056.1 GCA_013287845.1 Gammaproteobacteria bacterium | reverse complement strand
GCGCGCTAAATTAAACATTTTACTGATGCGTTCTTCAATAAATTGTAAACGATCGGGATCTAATTCTGTCGATTCTAAATAACGATGCAATTCATTTTCAGTATCTGAAACATTAATTACCGCATTTTTTAAAGATTCAATCCAAGCAGAAATTTTTGGATCAACACGTTGAACATTTTCCATCGCATGAATGGCTTGATGTAATAATTTCAAGACGTTTGCATTTTCATTGTCAGCTAAACAATCTAATGTGTATGTTAAATTTTCGAGTAATTCACCAGCGTGAGAAAGTTGTTTGTGTTCTAAATCGAGCGCAGAAAATTCATCGGGTGATAAATTTAATTCTGTTAATTCTTGCAATTGAAATTTTAAATAATCACTGCGTGAATTGAGTTCTTCAGATTGTTTTTGCAACACAACAATTTCTGATGAAAGAGATTGAATCGTATGCGCAACTGTTTCTACTTCAATACATAATTTTTCATGTGAGGCGTAACGATCTAATAATTCGCGCTGTTTGTCAGGGCGTAATAATGATTGATGTTCGTGTTGTCCGTGAATATCCATTAAATATTCACTGAATTCGCGTAAAGGTTGTAACGTGATTGGCATGCCATTAATGTAGCTGCGTGATTTTCCATCGTGCGAAATCGTGCGGCGCAAAATGCATTCATTGTCATGATCAATTTCATAACTTTTTAACCATGCTTTTGCTTCTGGAATGGAGCGAATATCAAATGTCAGACTGATATCGGCTTTTTCTTTTCCTGCGCGTACTAAATTATCCGTTGCGCGCGCGCCAAGCGCGAGTTCAATTGCATCAATTAAAATGGATTTTCCTGCGCCCGTTTCACCGGTAATCACAGTTGTGCCTGATGAAAATTCTAATTGTAATGTTTCAATTGTAATAAGATTAGAAATATGAATTTGTACTAACATAAATTATTCCGAATAGTTGAGTTTAGTTCCCCAATGCAATTTACTGCGTAATGTTTCGTAATAGTGATAATCCAACGGATGAATCAAATGTAATTGTTTGGGTTTTTTTGCAATTTTAATATGACTGCCGGGCGTCACTGTAAAATAATTTTTTCCATCACAGGTTAATCGCGGCGATGTTTTATTTTGAGGAGAAAGAATAATTTTAATTTCTGATTTTCCTTCAATCACAATCGGACGACTGGTTAAGGTATGCGGAAACATCGGTATTAATGCAATCGCATCTAATTGTGGATGTAAAATCGGCCCGCCTGCTGACAGTGCATACGCTGTTGAACCTGTGGGTGTTGCAATAATCAACCCATCCGAATTTTGACTGCAGACAAATTGATTATCAATATAAATTTCAAATTCAATCATGTGAGGAACGGCATCAGGAATGAGAGCCACTTCATTTAAAGCATCATCGGTCCCGATTATTTTTTTCTGATATTCCACTGTTGCTGTTAACAAAAACCGTTTTTCAAGACTATATTTTCCTTCTAAAATTACGCGAATTTTTTCAAATTCCGTCGGGTGGATGTCTGTTAAAAAACCTAAACTTCCGCGGTTAATGCCAAGCATCGGTGTTTCATGATTCACAAGCACATGTGCTGCGTGTAATAAACTTCCATCACCGCCTACCACAATCACAAGATCGCATTCTTTTGCGAGAGCTTCTCGATTTAAACGAGGCAATTTTTTTTCATCAATCGCATCGGCAGTTTCTTGATCAATAAAAAAATTTATTTTCAAATCGCTTAAATAATGAATTAATGCGTGTAATGTTTCTTTTACGCCGGGATTTCTGACGCGTCCAATAATCCCTATCGTTTTAAATTGTGTGTGTGACATAGTGTTTCCCTGGAGTTTCTTTCAGGTATAATACCCGACTTTCTCATGAGAATAGAAATAGATTATGAATGAAGCTACCGTTACCCAGCGCGCACAGCAAATTTTAAAAATTCTTGTTGAACGTTATATTCAAGAAGGAAATCCTGTTGGCTCGCGCACGCTTGCTGAAGAATATGCGTTGGGATTAAGTCCTGCAACAATACGAAATATTCTAGGCGATTTAGAAGAATTGGGTTATTTAGTTTCACCTCATACATCAGCAGGACGCATTCCCACCGAACGTGGTTATCGATTTTTTGTCGATAGCTTATTAACGGTGAGACCCGTTAACACAGCTGATTTCGCAAAATTACAAAATGAATTAGATCCTGATTTAATGACGCCGCATCTTTTGCAATCGGCTTCTACGTTACTTTCAAGCATCACACATTTAACGGGAATTGTTTCTTTTCCGCGTCGCGATCGCATTGAACTTCGACAAATTGAATTTCTTCCTTTATCAGCTAATCGAGTATTAGTGATTTTTGTTTTAAATAATCGTGAAGTGCAAAATCGAATTATTTATACCGATCGTTGTTATTCTCAAAGTGAATTACAGCAAGCAGCAAATTATTTAAACGCGCATTATTCAGGAAAAGAATTATTATTAATTCGAAAAGAATTATTAGACGATATGCAAAATGATCGCGCGCATCTTGCGAAATTAATTGAAGTTGCAATTGATGTTGCAAATAAAGCGTTTGCTGATGCAGAGCAAGAACAAAAAGATTTTGTGATGACAGGTCAAAATCATTTAGTGCAATGCACACAAGAAGGCAATTTAGAGCGTTTGCGTCTTTTATTCGAAGCGTTTACATGCAAACAAGATATTTTAAATTTATTAGATCATTCGTTAGAAGCAGAAGGCGTACAAATTTTTATTGGAAAAGAAACAGGACATGATGCGTTGAATGAATGCAGTATTGTGACAGCGTCTTATTCGGTAGAAGGTCAGCTGGTTGGAAGTTTAGGTGTGATTGGTCCGACACGAATGGCGTATGATCGTGTGATTTCAGCGGTGGATGTGACTGCAAAATTATTGTCATCAGCCTTGAATCAGAATTAAGTGGACTCATATTAGAATTCTTTCGGAGGTTTTATTGTGTCAACAGATAAAAAAGAACCAGAACAAAGCGGTGCAAACACAGCGCAGCTGCATCAAAAATTAAATTTAAATCCAGCGGATTCAGAATTATTAACGCATCCTTCTTATGAAGAATTACAAAAAAAATTAGATGAAGCAGAAGAAAAAGCAAGCCAAAATTGGGACCAGGTTTTACG
>JABDDA010000055.1:1957-3208 GCA_013287845.1 Gammaproteobacteria bacterium | reverse complement strand
TCACGATCGATAATTTTTTTGATATTAGGACGCAATACTTTCACTACAACAGCGCGTCCATCGCGCAATGTTGCTGCGTGGACTTGTGCAATAGAAGCAGAAGCAAGTGCCTCTGTTTGAAAATCACTAAACACATCAGCAATTTTTATTTTTAATGTGCTTTCAATTATTTTTTCTGCAAGTTTTCCGCTGAAGGGAGGAACTTTATCTTGTAGTTTTGCTAATTCATCTGCGATGTCATCAGGAATTAAATCACGTCGTGTTGAAACGACTTGTCCTGCTTTAATAAAAATAGGGCCTAATGCTTGTAATGCTAAACGAAGACGTTCAGCACGCGGGATGTGACGATGCGTCCAATAAAAAGGATTGAAATATCTTAAAAATCGTAGCGGATAAAATAAAGGAATTGCAAAAATAAATTCATCCAAATTATAACGCGCCAAAATAAATTGGATGCGAAGAAGGCGAAAAAAACGCGTTATATATTTCAATTAAATGTTCCTCAATTTTTCCAATCGTATTTCTAATCTATCTGTATCCATCCGCGCTTGATCAATTTCATGAAAAAAATCCTGCAACATTTCTCTCGTCGGAAAAAATTCTTTTTCTTCATGCAAATATTCATTCACATTTTGAGAAAAAGAATCTTTCACATCACGAACAAAATGATTCACGCGTCGTGCGAAACGTGACAGCTGATGCGCAGGCACATCGCCTATATACTGCGAAAAATAATCTTCCCAATCAATATCCAATTCATCAAACAGCTGAATTAATTTTTGTCCTACTTCCGCATCCCCTTTCAACTCAACCTCTTCCGCAAAAAATTTCTGACGATCTTTTTGCGCGAATGCAACATGCATTAAACTCAGCGGTGTTCCGCGTATCATCACATCAGGCGCTTTCGCATCCGACAAAAAATGCACTTTTCCTCGAGAAAAATGCAGATAAAATGAAACAGGCAAGCCCGACAATTCAATCACCGCTTTTTTATTTTCTAACACGCGCATTCGATTTTCACTGTGTGAATCTAATAAAAGAAAATAATTAATTGCTTTTTCCAGCGCGTGTTTCATTAATATTTATATCCTGTGTGTAAAGCAACAACACCACCGGTTAAATTAAAATACGCCACATCTTCGAAAAAACTTTCTTCCATCATTTTTTTCATGAAATTGATCAAGCGCGGATGGATACAGATAGATTAGAAATACGATTGGAAAAATTGAGGAACATTTAATTGAAATATAT
>JABDDA010000055.1:0-1947 GCA_013287845.1 Gammaproteobacteria bacterium | reverse complement strand
AAATATTGATAGCTCGATGCATCTTTGCAAATCCATTCCCCTAATTTTGGAATGACTGAAAATGAATAACGATCATAAATTTTTTCGAGTATCGATAAAATAGGTTTTGAAAATTCTAATACTAATAATTTTCCACCGGGTTTTAAAACGCGAAACATTTCGCGTAATGCAGATAATTTATTCGTCATATTACGTAAACCAAACGCAACACTCACACAATCAAATTCATTATTTGGAAAAGGAAGTTGTTCTGCATCCGCTTGCACATAAAAAATATTTTCAACATGTCCTGCATCGATTAACCGTGAACGCCCAACAGCTAACATCTGTTCATTAATATCAGAAAGAATAATTTTTCCTGTTTTCCCAACACGATGTGCAAATGATTTTGCTAAATCCCCCGTGCCTGCAGCAATATCTAATATTTTTTGTCCTTCACGCACATTACTTTCTGCTAACGTAAAATGTTTCCACACACGATGTAAACCAAACGACATTAAATCATTCATCAAATCATAATTCGATGCGACAGAATTAAAAACATCTGCGACACGATGTTTTTTTTCTTCAATTGGAATTTCTTGAAAACCAAAATCAATTGTTTTTTTATCAGAATTTAAATTCATACTTTTTCAGCTTCACTAATGCGCTGTAACATTTCACCCGCTAATGCTAAATAAGCCAGTGAACCCGGGGATTTTTCATCATAAAGAAGAATGGGCATGCCGTGACTCGGTGCTTCTGCTAATCGAACGTTACGTGGAATCACAGTGCGATAAACGCGTCCAGGAAAATGTCGCAACAATTGTTCAGACACTTCTACAGCTAAACGATTTCGTCCGTCATACATTGTTCGCAATAATCCTTCAATACGTAATCGCGGATTCACTGTTGTTTGAATTTGTTCAACTGTTTTTAATAATGCAGTTAATCCTTCTAACGCAAAATATTCACATTGAATAGGAATTAAAACAGAATCCGCAGCAACGAGTGCATTCACTGTTAAAATATTTAATGAAGGAGGACAATCGATTAACACATAATCATATTCATCAATCATTTTTGAAAGCGATTCTTTTAATCGAGTTTCTCTTTTTTCAGATTGTAATAAATGTACTTCAGCAGCAATTAAATCATGATTTGTCGGTAATAAATCATATTTCCCAACGGTCGTACGAATAGCAGAATGAATATTAGTTTCATTTAATAATACTTCTGCAGTCGAAAGAGATAAATCTCTTGTGTTAATTCCACTGCCAACGGTTGCATTCCCTTGCGGATCTAAATCAATCAGCATCACGCGACGTTTCATCATTGCAAAAGATGCCGCTAAATTAATACACGTGGTTGTTTTCGCAACGCCACCTTTTTGATTAACGACCGCAATAATTTTTCCCACGTTATTCCCCTTACTCAAACCCCATACAGACGAGATGCCTTTCTGCATTTAACCCTTTTATTCGCAAACTGTGTACTGTTAATAACTTAAATCCTTCTGGAATGTCGCGAATTTCTTTTTCAGGATAGGTTCCTTTCATCGCGAGAATTTGTCCTTCTTTACATAATAAATGTCGCGTGCTTTCAATGATCACTCTTAGCGAAGAAAATGCGCGCGCTAAAATGCTATCAAAACAATGTTCCGTCTGAAATGCTTCGACGCGTGCTTGCACAACTTCGACATTTTTAAGCTGTAATTCTCTCACAACATTCGACAAAAACCGCGTTTTTTTTCCATTGCTATCGAGCAAAACAAATTGTTTTTCAGGAAAAGCAAATGATAAAGGGATGCCGGGTAATCCTGCGCCTGTGCCAACATCTAAAAAACGTTGTCCGTGTAAAAAAGGGGAAACGACTAAGCTATCTAAAATGTGCCATAGCACCATTTGTTTGTTATCTGTAATTGCTGTTAAATTATAAGTGCGGTTCCATTTTTTTAATAAATTTAAA
>JABDDA010000054.1 GCA_013287845.1 Gammaproteobacteria bacterium | reverse complement strand
TGCGAAAATGTCGAAATCAAAAGGAAATACCGTTGAACCACAAGCACTCATTGATAAATATGGTGCAGATACTGCGCGTATTTTTATAATTTTCGCAGCGCCACCAGAACAAAGTTTAGAATGGTCAGATACCGGTGTCGATGGCTCACATCGATTTTTAAAACGATTATGGTCACTCGCCTATCAATATCGCGATATCATTCAAAAAAGTTCAACAGAAATTAATTTAGAAACATTAGATGCAGAACAACGCGATATATTGCGACAAATCTATGACATTTTAAATCAAACAAAATATGATTATGAACGTTTGCAATTGAATACGGTTGTTTCAAGCTGCATGAAATTATTTAATCTTTTAAGCAGTGTTCCGACTTCATTTACTTTTATTATCAAAGAAGGAATGAGTTTATTGCTGCGATTACTCGCACCGATTGCACCGCATATTACACATCAATTATGGCGCGATTTAAATTATCCTGGCGACATCATTGATGCAGTGTGGCCTGCAACGACAACACAGATTAAAGCAGATCAAATTGAATTAGTCGTACAAATTAACGGGAAATTGCGATCACGCATTAAAGTGCCCACCGATGCGACTGTCGAAAAAATTGAATTGATTGCGCAGCAAGATGCAAAAGTAAAAATAAGTTTAGGTAACAATGTGATTAAAAAAATTATTACTGTGCCAGGACGTTTAGTGAATATTGTCGCGGGAGAAAAATAATGTTACGCACTTTTATTTTACTTATTTTTATTTCCATTTTTTTAGCGGGATGTGGATTTCATCCGCGCGGTGCAACAACACTCCCTGAACCACTGAAGAAAATTTTTATAAAAACAGCTGAACCTTACAGCTCACTTACACGCAATATACAAAATTATTTAAAATTATCAGGTGCACATTTAACAGATTCACCCGAACAAGCACGCACTGTATTAGAAATAGTAAATGTAAGTAAATACCAAGTACTAACAAGTATCAGTGGTACGCAGCAAACACGACAATATGATTTAATTTTAACAGCCATATTCCAAGTGACTGATCCACAAGGCCGCATATTGATTCCACAACAAAGTGTCAGTGAAAAACGTACGATCACCATTCAAGCCAGCCAAATGTTAGGAAGTAGCAATGAAGCTAATGCGATGTATCAACAAATGCAGCCGGCTGTCGTATCCGACATCATGAGTCGTTTATCTGCAGATGATGTTCCTCAAATGCTTTCGAAAAAATATCCATGAAATTACCTATTCAACAATTAATAAATCATCTCAAAAAAAAATTAGAATTGATTTATCTGATAACAGGTGATGAATTATTATTAACGCAAGAAGCGGTTGCAGACATTCGACATGTTGCAGTCGCCGCGGAATTTTCTGAACGCATTTTAATTTCAGCTGATAATACTTCTGAATGGGAAAAACAATTTCAAGCACATATTCATGATCTTTCTTTATTGAGCTCAAAAAGAATCATTGAAATTATTTTTTTACAAAAATTATCTCAAAAGCAAAGTACTGTATTGCAACACTATGCAGAAAAACCTTCTGACGATATTTTATTAATTATTCGCGCTGCAAAATTAGATACGAAAACAGAGCAAGCGAAATGGTTTCAAGCCTTTGAAAAAAACATTGTCTTTGTCCCTTTATGGCCGATCACACCAGAACAATTACCGAATTGGATTTTGCAACGCGCGAAAAAAAATAATTTAATACTCACTCAATCTGCAGCTATTTTATTAGCTGAAAAAGTGGAAGGAAATTTATTAGCGGCATCACAAGAAATTGAAAAATTATGTTTGCTGCAGCTGACTGATGCGATTGATGATGCATTGCTAAAAAAAATCTTGAGCGATGAAGCGCATTTTAATTTATTTGATTTAGTCGAAAGTGTCATAAAAGGAACTCATGCACGCTCGCTGCGCATTCTTGACCATTTGAAAGCAGAAGGCACAGAACCGACTTTAATTTTGTGGGCGCTCACGCGCGAAATTCGCATGCTGGCAGAATTTTTTCAGCAACGCGAAAAAGGGATAACATTACCTGCATTATTTAAACAATTTCGTATTTGGGAAAAACGCCAAGCGAGCATACAAAATTTTTTACGCACGCACACATTGAAAGATTGTTTTAATTTATTATCAGCTGCTGCAAATATTGATCGCGTCATTAAAGGCGCATTGCCGGGAAATGTGTGGGAAAAATTAGAACGATGGATTTTATTAAAAATCGAGTGTTAAAACGCAATTTGTCTGAGGTTGCACCGCATCTATTTTTTTAGGTTCTTTAAACAACATCGCATAATTTTTTGCAATGGCCCTAACATCTACCACCCCTATCCATCGAGATAACGTTTTTACGAATTCACCTAGATAAGTATGCAAACTCCTAAGATATAAAACGCTGCCTCCCTGATTCAGTGAAGCCAATGTAAATTGTTCATCATTATTTTCATCACGAATCACTGCAAGATGGGAGGTTACTTTTGAAGACAATAAAGACATTTTCACAGGAGAAAAAGAATGCGTTTGAAATTTCTTGATCAGCATCATTTCATAGTGCGCCGAAAAATCATAACTCACGACGCTTCCATTTGCTTGACTGCAAATGAGTTTAAATTCATGAGGAACAGCTACCATAGAAAAAACACTCTCATTTATTTTCACTTTAATTGAATTTAAATTAGTTGTGTTGATGATCATTAAAAAAGATTCTCGAATCGGTTTTCTATAATATTTATAGCTGATTGCAAAATGAATAGAATCGCTGAACCACGCAGCACAGCAAAATGATTCATTGCTAATACCTAATGACGATTGAACACACCATCCCCCTTCTGCTTGACGTGAAATATATTCCGCACAATGCAATTGTCTTTCGACATCACTTTTGCTGCACCCCATTAATTTAAATTTTTCATCGGGTGAATTTAAAAAAAATTGTGAGCCGCTTTTTATTCTGATGGAGGGACGATACTGCGTACGGTATTGACTTGTCACAGGGACTAACGTTCTCGTATTCACATCAAAATTCCAAAAATAAGTATATTTTTGTTTGTGATCAAATGGAGCGTCCTTTCTATTCGGTGAAATAAAACAAGCGCGAATATCTTTATTAAATCTCAAGGGCCCTAATAATTGTGAAGATTTTTTTAAATCACTCGTGTGATATTGATAAGCAACATAGGTTTTAATTTTTTGAAAACTTATGATTTCATCTTTTGAAATAGCTGCAAGATGCCACACTAATTCTGTTTTTGTTTCAAACGTAAAAAGTCGACTGTTGTGTT
>JABDDA010000053.1:3107-3305 GCA_013287845.1 Gammaproteobacteria bacterium | reverse complement strand
AATGCTCATGAAATTGATTATGGAGGAAAAAATAATGTTGCACCGAAAAGAACTTACTATCACTGGCACAAAAATGAAAATGATAAAGGACATCACTACCATTATCAAAACGCTGGGAAATTATTAGAAGATTTTTGGAAGGAAGTTGAAAGAGTGACAAAGAAATTAGAGGAGCAATCAAAATGAATATGATCAAAC
>JABDDA010000053.1:0-3097 GCA_013287845.1 Gammaproteobacteria bacterium | reverse complement strand
GTATTATGCCACTCGATCAATTTAAAAAACGAACTATTGCGATAGCAAAAGGCGAATACAAACCTAAAAAAAATGATCCGAAAATTTGGTTTCGCTCTATTAAATCACTCGCAAATGTTTTGTCTGAAGAAAACCAAACTTTGCTTAAATTGATTGTTGAAATGCAGCCAAAATCAATTAAAGAATTAGAAAGTGTAACTGGCAGATCCGCAAATAATTTACTTCGCACACTTCGCATGATGGAAAGTTATGGATTTGTAAAATTAAATGAAGGCGAAAGCACCCGAGGCCGAGCACCGCTTATTCCGAAAGTAATTTATAGTGGGGCGGAGATTGAGGTTGAGTTTTATTAATCCCTACGCCCTTTAAAAAAATCCTTCAATAATTGCGCGCACTCTTCTTCCATCACCCCACCCACACATTCCATCTGATGATTAAATGAATTAGAAAATTGAATTATTTTTTGAGTCGCACCGAATTTAGGATCCAATGCACCGAATACTAATCTTTTAATGCGCGCGTGGATCATTGCACCTAAACACATGATGCACGGTTCTAATGTGACATAAAGTGTTGTATCAATTAGGCGGTAATTATTTATTTTTTTTGCAGCTGAGCGTAGTGCGATTATTTCTGCATGCGCTGTGGGATCTGAAAATTGAATTGGACAATTCAATCCTTCACCAATAATTTTATTTTCTTTTACTAATACAGCACCGACAGGAACTTCATTTAATTCTGCAGCTTTTTTTGCGAGAGAAAGTGCGTGGCGCATAAATTTTAAATCGAGTTCTGAAAATTTTGTCATGTGGTTTTTTTCTCATTCATGTCGCTGGATGCCACCTCTCGCAAAAAACGCTCGGCTGGCATGACACACTTATTCCCACTCAATCGTCGCCGGTGGTTTTCCAGAAATATCGTAAACAACACGCGAAATTCCGCGCACTTCATTAATAATTCGATTGGAAACAATTTCTAAAAATTCATGCGGTAATCGCGCCCAGTGTGCCGTCATAAAATCGATTGTTTCTACAGCACGAAGCGCTATCACATGATCGTAATGACGCGCATCACCTAATACACCCACCGATTTCACAGGTAAAAATACAGCAAACGCCTGGCTCACTTTTTGATATAAATTATTTTTTCGTAATTCTTCTATAAAAATAGAATCTGCTTGACGTAATTTTTCTAAATATTCTTTTTTAATTTCGCCTAACACACGTACAGCTAAACCCGGTCCTGGAAAAGGATGACGAAACACTAATTCTTTTGGCAATCCTAATTCCATTCCTAATTTTCGCACCTCATCTTTAAATAATTCACGCAAAGGTTCGAGTAATTTTAAATGCATTTTTTCAGGTAATCCGCCCACATTGTGATGTGTTTTAATCAGATGCGCTTTTCCTGTTTTACTTCCAGCGGATTCAATCACGTCAGGATAAATGGTTCCTTGCGCTAACCAACTTACGTTTTTAATTTTTTTAGATTCTTCATCAAAAATATCAATAAATAATTTTCCGATAATTTTTCTTTTTTTCTCGGGATCATCAACACCTGTTAATGCATTTAAAAATTTTTCTTCTGCAT
Organism: Gammaproteobacteria bacterium; assembly: GCA_013287845.1. Lineage (GTDB taxonomy): Bacteria > Pseudomonadota > Gammaproteobacteria > DSM-16500 > DSM-16500 > JABDDA01. The sequence goes on along the minus strand of JABDDA010000053.1, from coordinate 1,507 downwards.
TCACTACAATTAATTTAATTCCAAAATGTTTTGAAAAAATAGAAAGCACTTGTTCTGTTTCATGCAAACGTAATAATCCGTGATTCACGAATACACATGTTAATTGATCGCCAATGGCTTTATGCAAAAGTGCGGCGACAACAGAAGAATCCAATCCGCCAGATAATCCTAAAATAACCCGCTCTTTCCCTATTTTTTCTTGCACATCAAAAATTAATTCTTGAAAAATATTTTTTGTTACCCAATTCGGTTTACATTGACAAATATCGATCACAAAACGTTCTAAAATTCTTTTCCCTTGTGCAGTGTGTGATACTTCAGGATGAAATTGCACGCCATAAAAATGTTTCGATTCATCTGCCATCGCTGTCATTTCAGATGTCGCTGTGCTTGCAATCAACTTAAAATTTTTCGGTAATTCACTGACGTGATCACCATGACTCATCCATACATTTAATATCGATAATCCTGCTTCATTCACATCATCTTCAATATCACGAAATAATTCGGATTGAACAGGTAAAGTCACTTTTGCAAACCCAAATTCGCGTTTGTGTGATGCAGCAGAAACTTTTCCACCGAGCTGCAATGCCATCGTTTGCATGCCATAACAAATTCCTAAAACAGGACATCTCAATTGAAAAACACATTCAGGTGCGCGTGGTGTGTGATGTTCGGTAACCGTTTCAGGTCCGCCTGATAAAATAATTCCACTCGGAGAAAATTTACGAATATCTTTTTCATCGGCATGACAAGAAAAAATTTCGCAATACACACCAATTTCACGTATGCGACGCGCAATGAGTTGCGTGTATTGCGAACCAAAATCTAAAATTAATATTTTGTGTGTGTGAAGAATATTTTTTTTCATTAATTTGTTTCATCAATATAATAATTAGGTGCTTCTTTTGTAATTTGCACATCGTGTACGTGACTTTCTCGAACACCAGAACTTGTGACACGAACAAATTCAGGACGCGTGCGCATCGCTTCAATATTTTCAGAACCTGTATACCCCATTCCGGAACGCAATCCACCCATTAATTGTTCGATAATATTAATTAAACTTCCTTTGTGAGGAACACGTCCTTCAATTCCTTCAGGCACTAATTTATTAATATTATTTTCTTGAAAATATCGATCACTTGAACCGTGACGTTGTGACATGGCGCCGAGTGATCCCATTCCGCGATAGGCTTTATAAGATCGACCTTGATAAAGTTCCACTTCACCAGGTGCTTCTTCTGTTCCTGCAAATAAACTTCCAATCATCACTGCGTGTGCACCTGCTGCAATGGCTTTACAAATATCACCTGAATAACGAATTCCACCATCTGCAATAACAGAAATATTTGTTTTTCGTAATGCTTCAGAAACATTTGCAATCGCAGTCATTTGTGGAACACCCACACCGGTTACAATTCGTGTTGTACAAATTGAACCTGGGCCAATTCCTACTTTTACTGCATCTGCACCTGCATCCGCGAGAGCGTGTGCTGCTTTTGCA
>JABDDA010000052.1 GCA_013287845.1 Gammaproteobacteria bacterium | reverse complement strand
GAATGGATTGATGGGTTCTATTGGAAATTGGCCATCGTTACAAAAAAAATTACAAACAACAAAAGGCATTATTGCTGCAGCGCCTTTTGTGAATGCGCAAGTGATGTTAACAAATACTAGCTATGTTCAACCTGCCATGTTACTTGGCGTGTTACCTGCAGAAGAAAAAAATATTTCTGAACTCTCTCAAAAAATGGTGCAAGGAAAATTAACGAATTTATCCGCAGATAATTTCGGAATTATTTTAGGGGAAGATTTAGCTGCACGTTTAGGGGCTGTGATGGGTGAAAAAATTACTGTAGTTACGCCACAAGTTTCTTTTTCGCCTGCGGGAATGATTCCGCGTTTTAAACGATTTACTGTGGTGGGAATTTTTCGTATCGGCGGCGGATTTGGATTTGATTCGAATTTAGCATTTATTCACATGAGTGATGGACAAAAATTAATGGAATTGCAGCAAGGTGTGACGGGGATGCATGTTAATATTAATGATGTGTATCACGCGCAAGAATTTGCAAAACAATTAGCGGCGCAATTGCCTGCAATACTCACCGTTTCAAATTGGACAGAACAATACGGCGCGTATTTTCATGCCGTGAGTTTAGAAAAATCAATGATGTTTTTTATTTTATTACTGATTATTGCTGTCGCTGTTTTTAATTTAGTAAGTTCATTGGTGATGGTGGTGAATGATAAAGAAGCTGACATTGCTATTTTAAGAACGTTTGGTGCAACACCGCAAATGATCATGAATATTTTTATTGTGCAAGGTGCGATTATTGGTGTTGTGGGAACATTATTAGGTGTGATCGGTGGTGTTTTGCTTGCATATAATGTGACGGAAGTGGTGAAATGGATTGAAGCATTATTTCACGTGCAATTTATTTCTTCGAATGTGTATTTAGTGAATTATCTTCCTTCTGAATTGCAATTACATGATGTCATTAAAATTAGTTTGGTGTCATTAGGATTAAGTTTAGTTGCAACCTTATATCCCGCATGGCGCGCTTCACGAACAATTCCTGTGGAGGCTTTGCGTTATGAGTAAATTTGTTTTGGAATGTCATGATTTAAATAAAACGTATCGCGATGGTGCAACTAAAATTGAAATTTTACGTAAAGTGCAGCTGCAAGTGAATTCTTCTGAAGTGATTTCAATCGTGGGTAATTCAGGTTCAGGTAAAAGTACGTTATTACATTTATTGGGTGGACTCGATAAACCCACATCAGGAAAAGTTTTTGTTGCAGGAAAAAATGTAGCAACGCTTTCTGAAAATGAAAAATGTTATTTGCGTAATCGTTATTTAGGATTTGTTTATCAGTTCCATCATTTGTTACCGGAATTTACTGCGCTTGAAAATGTGAGCATGCCATTATTAATTCGTGGAACAGAACCTGATGTGATTCGCAAAAAAGCGGCGCATTTATTAGATTTAGTTCAGCTGAAAAATCGTATGCATCATAAATTGGGTGAATTATCTGGTGGAGAACGACAACGTGTTGCGATCGCGCGTGCGTTGGTGACAGATCCTTCTTGTATTCTTGCAGATGAACCGACGGGAAATCTTGATCCCACGAATGCAGAACGCGTGTTGGAATTATTTGTTCAATTGCAAAAAACCTATAAAACCAGTGTGATTATGGTGACGCATGATATGCGGATTGCGAAGCTGGCGAATAGGGTTTTAACTATTCAAAATGGTGAATTAGTTTCAGTCTGATTTTAATAATTAAAAATAAATTCCCGCGAGGCCGAAGGCCTGAAAGCTTCACTAGCCTAGGGTTAAGGGCGCGCTCTTTGCGCCCGCAACCCTAGGTAAAATGAAATATAAAAAAAATGAAGCGCTGAAAGCGCGCAACAAAAAAATGGTATTTTTTCTTTCGCCCTTTCAGGGCTCCAAACATATTATGTCATCGTTTACCTAGGGTTCGCGCAAAAAGCGCGCGACCCCTAGGCTAGAAAAGCTCGCAGGCCTTCGGCCTGCACACTGCAAAAAAATATTTATTTTTTATAAAAAAATATCTCTAACACTACATTTCTATCGAGATTTATCATGCTTGCGTTTTCTCTCGCCTTTTTAATTGGCGTTATTACATTATTATTCTTTAAAACATTATCCATACTAAATTGGATCGTAATTTTTTTAATTATTATTTTAGTGATTGTGTTATTGAGACTTATTAATTCATTTTTTAAAAAAATATTAATTGGATTTTTATTGGGATTTTCTTGGTGCTTATTATTTTCCATTTCACAATTATCTTGGCAATTACCAAACGAATTAGAAGGAAAAAAAATTGAAATAGTCGGCACCGTTGCATCGATTCCAGCAATGGATTTAGATCAAACTAAGTTTTTATTTTCTGGATGCCGCCTCGCGCAAAAGACGCGCGGCTGGCATGACGGTCGTGTAAAACTCTCCTGGCGTGGTGAGCATCCCGAATTACACGTCGGTGATCAATGGAAATTCATCGCAAAATTAAAACGTATTCACGGCACATTTAATCCAGGAGGATTTGACTACGAAGCCTGGGCATTTTCAGAAAATATTCGCGCACAAGGTTACATCATCGAAAATAAAAATAATTTAATGTTAGCAAGTGAATGGTTTTCTCATCCTATCGATCGTGTGCGTGAATTTTTAAAAAATAAAATTAGCAATGTTTTACCTAAAAGTAAAACGTCTGCATGGATTAACGCATTAACTATTGGGGAACGAAATAATATTTCATCCGAACAATGGGAAGTATTGCGCAACACAGGCACTAATCATTTAATGGCGATCGCGGGATTACACATTGGATTTCTCGCGGGATTTGCTTACACAATCGTTTCATTTTTTTGGAAAAGAAGTTTTTTAGCGTTTAAAATTCCTGCGCAACACGCAGGTGCAATCGCGTCACTCATCATTGCATTGCTATATAGTGCGCTATCAGGATTTGCTGTGCCTGCACAACGCGCCTGTTTAATGCTGATTATTTTTTTAATGACATTATTATTACGCAGAAATTTAATTGCGTGGCATGCGTGGAGCACTGCATTATTATTTGTTTTGATATTAAATCCATTAAATGTATTGAATGCGAGTTTTTGGTTATCGTTTGGATCGGTTGCGATTATTATTTACGGTGTTTCCGCACGATTATTTTCAGGCACACTTTGGTGGAAATTAGGAAGAACACAGTGGGTGATTGCAATCGGACTCATTCCATTAAGCATTGCATTATTTCAGCAAGTTTCTATCGTTTCATTTATTGCAAACAGTATCGCCATTCCCTGGATGGGATTTTTAATTTTACCATTTTGTTTTTTGGGAACTGTGTCTTGTTTATTTTCTGTAAAATTGGGCGGACTATTTTTAT
>JABDDA010000051.1 GCA_013287845.1 Gammaproteobacteria bacterium | reverse complement strand
TCATCTCAATACTATTAGTTATTTTTGTGATTTATCTTTTTTTAGGAAATTTACGTGCAATGTTAATTCCGAGTGTCGCAATGACATTATCGTTATTAGGAACATTTGGTGTAATGAGTTTATTAGGGTATAGCTTAAATAATTTATCATTAATGGCGTTAACTATTTCAACGGGTTTTGTGGTGGATGATGCGATTGTCATATTAGAAAATATTACGCGTCATATTGAATCCGGTATGAAACCTTTTCAAGCTGCAATTCAAGGTGCAAAAGAAGTGGGTTTTACCGTGGTTTCCATGAGTCTTTCATTAATTGCTGTATTCACGCCGATTTTATTGATGACAGGCATTATCGGACGATTATTTCATGAGTTTGCTGTGTCATTGTCTGTTGCCATTTTAATTTCGCTTTTTATTTCACTGACAGTGACACCGATGATGTGTGCCTGGTTTTTAAAATTAAATTCAAAAAAATCAGATAAAAAAGCATTTAAAAATATTTCTGATTTATTGCATCAGCGATATGAGAAAAGTTTAGCGTGGGCATTATCGCATTCAGGATTAATGTTGTTCTTAACTTTTTTTTCAATCGCACTCAATTTATTTTTATTTTTTGTGGTGCCAAAAGGATTTTTTCCGCAGCAAGATACAGGAAGAATTGTTTCATCGATTCAAGCGCAACAAAATATTTCATTTCAAGCGATGCGAAAAAAATTAATTAGTTTTGTTTCAATTTTGCGTGATGATCCTGCAATTCAAAATGTTGTTGGATTTGTCGGTGGTGGAAATAATACAGTGAATACAGGCAATATATTTGTTACGTTGAAACCATTATCGGCAAGAAAAATTTCATCGGATTTGATCATTGCGCGTTTACGAAATAAATTATCGGTTGTGACGGGCGCAACACTGTATATGCAATCTGCGCAAGATTTAGTAATCGGCGGGCGTTCAGGCAATTCGCAATTCCAATATACATTGTCTTCAACGAATTTAGAGGACCTTAATAAGTGGGCGCCGCAAGTGAAAGATCAAATTTCAAAATTGCCTGGAATTGCAGATGCAAACAGTGACCAACTCAATCATGGTTTGCAAATGTATGTGGATATTGATCGTGATACAGCATCACGTTTTGGAATTACGGCGCAACAAATTGATCAATCACTTTATAACGCTTTTGGTCAATCACTGGTTTCAACGATGTATATGCCAATGAATCAATATTATGTTGTGATGGAAGTGGCACCACAATATTGGCAACGTCCAGAAATATTGAATGAAATTTATGTGACATCCCCAGCGGGAAAAAAAGTTCCACTCTCTGCAATTTCACATTTTTCACCGGCATCAACATTATTATCAGTGAATCATCAAGGACAACAAGCTGCTGCAACGATTTCATTTAATTTATTACCCAATGCCGCACTCGGTGACGCAGTAGATAACATTACAGCAGCAGTAAAAAAAATGCATTTGCCCGAAACCATTCAAGGATCTTTTCAAGGCAGTGCACAAGCATTTCAAGCGTCATGGTCCACTGAACCTTTTTTAATTTTAACCGCATTATTAGCTGTATATATTGTATTAGGGATGTTGTATGAAAGTTTAATTCATCCGATTACTATTTTATTAACATTGCCTTCTGCGGGCGTTGGTGCATTGATTGCATTATTGCTTGCAGGAATGGATTTAAATATTATTTCTGTGATTGGAATTATTTTATTAATTGGGATCGTGAAAAAAAATGCCATCATGATGATTGATTTTGCATTACAAGCAGAACGTAATGAAAAAAAATCTTCACGTGATGCGATTTATGAAGCTGCTGTATTACGATTTCGCCCAATTATGATGACAACAATGGCAGCTATTTTAGGTGCATTACCGCTTGCGATTGGATTAGGCGTGGGATCAGAATTACGACGACCCTTAGGAATTGCAATTATCGGTGGACTCATTGTCAGTCAAATGTTAACACTGTATAGCACGCCGGTGATTTATTTAAAATTTGAAGAATTATCTCAATGGATAAAAACATTACGTCGGAGAAGAGTGACGAATGAATAAATTATTTTTTTTAATTTCATTTATTTTTTTGGCAGCCTGTGCAGTCGGTCCTGATTATGTGCGTCCTGCTGTTGATGCACCTAAAAAATTTAAAGAAGCACCCAAAGGATGGAAAATTGCAACACCGTCTGATTCTTTTAATCGAGGAAAGTGGTGGGAAATATTTCACGATGCACAATTAAATTCGTTAGAAGAATCACTTAATATTTCTAATCAAACAATTGCAACAACGATTGCGCAACATGAACAAGCACAAGCATTAGTAGATGAAGCGCGCGCAGCCTATTTTCCAACGCTATCCACAGCGCTTTCGATTACACGACAAAAATCATCAACAAGTATTACATCGACAACCACTTCTGCAGGGGCGTCTTCAAATTCTTCAAGCACGTCAACAGGAACTGCTGCCGTTTCTGGTTCTGGTGGATCCAGCGGTCCATCCACAAATAATTTATTAACATTAAATGCATCGTGGGAACCGGATTTATGGGGAGCAGTACGCCGTACCGTTGAAGCCAGTGTTGCAAATGAACAAGCGGTCGCTGCGCAATTAGCATTAGTGCGTCTTTCATCACAAGCGTCTCTTGCGCAATATTATTTTGAATTGCGTGGTGTTGATCGCGATCAAAAATTATTAAATGAAACTGTGAATGCATACAAAGAAATTTTAAAATTAACAAAAGATCAATATGCATCAGGAACAGCAGCCCTCGCAGATGTTGTGCAAGCACAAAGTCAATTAGAAGTGTCACAAGCACAAGCCATTAATGTTGGAATTGCACGCGCGCAATATGAACATGCCATTGCTGTATTAATTGGAAAACCGGTTGCTGATTTTTCTTTGCGTGCAATTTCTTATCGGACAAAAATTTTTAAAATTCCCCTGGAATTCCCTTCTGAAATGTTAGAGCGGCGTCCTGATGTTGCACAAGCAGAACGTTTAATGGCGCAAGCCAGTGCGCAAATTGGTATTGCGATTTCAACTTATTTTCCAACGATTACTTTAACTGCATCAGGAAGTGCATCAGCAAAATCCAGTATTGGAAATTGGATTGCAAATCCTTTGTATGGATGGTCGCTCGGTGTGCAAGCAGCAGAAACTATTTTCGATGGTGGATTACGTAATGCAACCATAAATGCTGCACGTGCAAATTATCGCGGATTACTCGCAACGTATCGTCAAACTGTTTTAGCTGCATTTCAAGATGTCGAAGATAATTTAGTTTCTGTGCGATTATTACAGCAACAACAAAATGCATTAGATAAAGCAGCGCGTGATGCAAAACTTTCTTTAAAATTAGTGCTC
>JABDDA010000050.1 GCA_013287845.1 Gammaproteobacteria bacterium | reverse complement strand
TCACTTGTGATTTCTCCATTTTTTATTGGGACATTCAAATCTTCACGAATTAACACACGTTTTCCAGATAATTTTAAATCTGACATTTTTATCATTGGCATGCGCAGTACTCCGGCTCATTCTTTTTTTAAGTGAAGCTGAATTTATTGCATAACAGAAACAAACACAAGATGTGTGTCATTTTACTCAATAGATTTTTCTTGATACGCTGCATCAAAATTAGGGAGAAGAACAGAATGAAAAGTGAAGTTCATTCTATCGCGATCAGTTGGCAGCAGCGTTTTGCAGGATGGCTTATTCACGCTTTTACAGCAAGCGGTGCTTATCTTGGTGTGCTTGCACTCGTTGAAATTTATTTTCATCGCTATATTGCTGCATTTTGGTTGATGGGAATTGCAGTGGTCATTGATTCTGTTGATGGCGTGTTTGCACGTTTAATAAAAGTGAAAAGAACAGTCCCGCAAATTGATGGCGCATTGCTTGATAACATCGTGGATTTTTTTAATTACACGATTGTGCCCGCATTTTTTATTATGATTGGTCCTGTTGTTCCATCGGAATGGCGATTCATTTGTCTTGCTGCTATTACTTTTTCTTCTGCATATCAATTTTGTCAAGTGGATGCGAAAACATCAGATCATTTTTTTAAAGGATTTCCGAGTTATTGGAACATTGTTGTGTTTTATCTTTTTTTCTGGCAAATCAATCCAACGATGAATGCGATTATTTTATGTGTGCTTGCGATATTAAGTTTTGTTCCCATTAAATATGTTTATCCTTCACGATTAGATTATTTAACGCCCAATTTTTTTCTGCGTATGGCGATGTTGTTTGCAACGATTTTATGGGGAATTTCAACAGCGGGGTTGCTGTGGGTTTATCCAAAATCCAATTATCTTTTAGATGCGATTTCGATGGGATATATGATTTTATATGTGGCTGTTAGCTTATATCGGACGTGGTTTCCACTGGTTCAAACCCGTTAAATAGATTAGAATACGCGCCTTATTGAGGGTTATATGCAGCAGAATCGTGAAGCCTGTACTAAACAGCATTATGAAGTGACACACGCCGATTTACCTTTATCGTGTCCGATGGAAGGCATGCGTTTATGGGATGCGCATCCGCGTGTTTATTTACCCATTGAAGAAACAGGTAAAGCGATGTGTCCTTATTGTTCAGCAGAGTTTACTTTAAAAAATGAATGAAAAAATTTTAGTAATAGGCCCTGCATGGGTCGGCGATATGGTGATGGCACAATCGCTTTTTAAATTGCTTAAGCAAAGAAATAATTCTGTCGTGATTGATGTGTTAGCGCCTGCGTGGAGTTTACCGTTATTAGAACGCATGCCAGAAGTTTCTTCTTCTATTGTAATGCCGCTCACACATGGTCAATTCAAATTAGCTGAACGTTATCGATTAGGAAAAACATTGCGAGAAAAAAAATATACGCAAGCGATTGTCTTACCGAATTCATTTAAATCAGCACTCATTCCTTTTTTTGCAAACATTCCAAAACGAACAGGCTGGATCGGTGAAGCACGATTTTTTGTTTTAAATGATGCACGTTTTCTCGATAAAAAACGTTACAAATTAATGATAGAACGTTTTATGGCGTTAGCATTGCCTGCGCGTGCAGCACTTCCTGAAAAATATCCATTACCGCATTTAATGATTGCTGATCCTACAAAATCACTTTTAAAACACGCAATCGAAAAACCATCGCGTCCTGTTTTAGCATTATGTCCCGGTGCAGAATTTGGTCCTGCAAAACGCTGGCCTGAAAATTATTATGCGGATATTGCCAATGCAAAATTAGCAGAAGGGTGGGATGTGTGGATATTTGGTTCGCCAAAAGATTCAGTTGTTGCAGAAGATATTATGAAAGCAACGCGCGAACGGTGTGTGAATTTCACAGGAAAAACAAAATTAGAAGAGGCTGTCGATTTGCTTTCGTTTGCAACAATGGTTGTGAGTAATGATTCAGGATTAATGCATATTGCAGCTGCATTACAAAAACCTTTAATTGCTGTATATGGACCGACAAGTGCAACATTCACTCCGCCACTGCATGATCAATCTAAAATAATTACATTATCGTTACCGTGTCAGCCGTGTTTTCAGCGTGAATGTCCTTTAAAACATCATCGTTGCATGCGTGAATTATCTCCAGAAAAAATATTACAAGCGATGAGTGATCAGGTGTCGAAATGAAAGTGTTAATTGTAAAAACATCTTCGATGGGCGATATCATTCATACGTTACCTGCATTAACCGATGCAGGAAAAAATATTTCTTTTGATTGGGTTGTTGAAGAAAATTTCGCAGAAATTCCACGTTGGCATCCTTTTGTGAATAAAGTGATTCCTGTTGCAATACGCCGTTGGCGCAAGAATATTTTTACAAAAAAAAACGTGGAAAGAATTTTTTGATTTTGTTCGTGTTGTGCGAAAAGAAAAATATGATTTAATTATTGATGCGCAAGGATTAATAAAAAGTGCTTTGATTACGCGCATGGCAAAAGGAACACGTGTTGGATTAGATTCTTCTTCTGCGCGTGAAAAATTAGCTGCACTTTTTTATCAAAAAAAATTTTCAGTTAAGCGTGAGCAACATGCCATTCATCGCACGCGAGAATTATTTAGTCGCGTGTTAAATTATCCAACGCCAAATACAATTCCTGATTATGGAATTGATCGCACGAAATTATTTAATTCTTCTCAAGAAAAATATTTAGTTTTTTTGCACGGAACCACATGGGTTACAAAACATTGGCCTGAAGATCAGTGGATTGCGTTAGCTGAAAAAGCAAAAACAGCTGGAATCAATGTGAAATTATTGTGGGGAAATGCAGAAGAAAAAACACGTGCAGAAAAAATTGTTTCGTGTGCTGAACATGGTGACGTGATGCCGCGATTGGATTTAATATCTATCGCGAAATTATTAGCAGGTGCAGCTGCATTTGTCGGTGTCGATACAGGATTAGGACATTTAGCTGCTGCATTAAATGTTCCGGGTGTTTCTCTTTATGGTCCAACGAATCCTGAATTAACGGGTGCATTAGGCGCATCACAAATTCATTTAACTGCTTCTATTCCTTGTGCACCCTGTTTAAATCGCGAATGTAAAAATCCCGCTTATCTTCCAGAAAAAAAATTGCCGTGTTTTGCTGTTATTGATGCAGAGAGAGTGTGGAATGTTTTACATAAAAATTTTTAATAATTATTCTACCCAAAAAGAAGGAGTAACTGGTTGAGTTTCAAAGGTTAAATTTTAATGTGTAGTCAGAACTTATTAGCTGTGCTCTTCTTCAAACCTTTTTATTTTTTCTATCGCTTCCATAAAATGCTGTTCAACAAGTGAAGGCTCATCGATATTTAAAGCTGTATATTTATCGTATTCATCATGTGCTTTTTTAATTGCTTGTTGATGACTAATTTTTCCTGCGTGAGTCAG
>JABDDA010000049.1 GCA_013287845.1 Gammaproteobacteria bacterium | reverse complement strand
TTGCAGCTGCAAGAAGAAATTACAAACACAGAAAATAAATTAGCTTACGCTAAACAAGCGTATAACGATGGCATTGAACGTTATAACGCGACTAAAAAATCTTTTTTTGCATCTCTTGTGGTTTCATTATTTAAAGCAAAATTAGAATTTGATTTTCCGTATTGGCGATTGAGTGATGAAAGAATTACAGAACAAGAAAATTACACGGTGAAATTATAATGGATTGGCGCAAACAAATTCGCGTTAATCAATATAAAACTTTTTTCGTGATTGCGATTTTCTTTTTAATTTATTTTTCAATTGGAATGCTCGTGGATATGTATATTTATTCCGGGCATTATCCACGCGCGACATTATCAGAATTATTTCATGAAATAATCACATTACAATTATTTCCACTTGCAACTTGCGTGACACTCGCTGTTGCTGCAATTTCATTATTTGTTTCAATTATTTTTTACGATAAATTAATGTTGCTTGGCACAGAATATCGCGAAATCACCCCTGAAACCGCACAAAATTTAACAGAAAAACAACTTTACAATGTGATTGAAGAATTAAAAATTGCTGCGGGTTTGAAATTCATGCCGAAAGTTTATTTGATCGAAGCCAATTATATGAATGCATTTGCAAGTGGATACAGTGAAAAATCTGCGATGGTTGCAATCACGCGCGGATTGATTGAAAAATTAAATCGCGCTGAATTACAAGCAGTCATGGCGCATGAATTAAGCCACATTCGTCACATGGATATTAAATTAACGTTAATGGCTTCCCTGCTCGCAAATTTAATGTTGATGGTACTTGATATCTTTTTTTATAACGCACTATTTTCACGACGCGGCGGAGGACGCTCACGCGATTCGCTCGCTGCCATTATTATTTTATTACGCTATCTACTTCCTATCATTAATATTTTATTGCTGCTTTATTTAAGTCGCACACGTGAATATATGGCAGATGCAGGATGCGTAGAATTATTACGCGATAATCAACCACTCGCGAATGCATTGATAAAAATTAATGACGATCATTCGCAAAATAAAGAAGAATACAGTGAAACGTATCAACAAACTCCGCATGAAAATGTTAGACGTGAAGCGTATATTTTTGATCCGATGCAAGCGGGAATTGAATCAACAAGTTCACTCGGCGATTTATTTTCTACCCATCCGAATATTAAAGATCGCTTAGCTGCTATTGGAATTAAATACAAAGAATGAATTCACATACTGGAATTTTACTCATAAACATTGGCAGCCCTGACCAACCCACCGCTGTAGCTGTAAAACGTTATTTAAAAAAATTCTTATCGGATCCGCATGTGGTTAATATTCCAAAATGGATTTGGAACCCTATTTTATATGGATTCATTTTACCGTTTCGTTCTAAAAAATCAGCTGATCTTTATAAAAAAATCTGGACGAAAGAAGGTTCACCTTTAACGATTTATTCGAAAAAATTAGCTCAAAAATTAAAAAATAAAATGGACATGCCGGTTGAATTAGGCATGCATTACGGACAACCTTTTATATTAGAAGCATTGCTTGCATTACGCAGCGCAGAAGTCAAAAAAATTATTTTATTCCCTTTATATCCACAGTATTCATTGAGCTCAACACAAGCCGCAATAGATTTAGTGACGCAACAATTAAAATCAATTTACTATACGCCAGAAATTATTTCTATTCGCGATTATGCAGATCATCCTTTTTATATTGAAGCATTGTGTCAAACGATATTAAAAACGTGGGAAAAACAAGGTAAATCACAACAGCTGTTATTTTCATTTCATGGATTACCGCAAAATACGCAAAATAATTTATATCAAGAACGCTGTCATCTCACCGCTAAATTAATCGCACAAAAATTAAATTTAGAAAAAAATGAATGGTGCATTTCATTTCAATCACGTTTAGGACGTGCTGCGTGGCTGCAACCTTATACGGATGAAGTTTTAAAAACATTTCCGAAAAACGGTGTGACGGATATTCAAGTTATTTGCCCGGGATTTGCTGTGGATTGTTTAGAAACGTTGGAAGAAATTGCGATTCGTGGGAAAGAACAATTTTTATCGGCGGGTGGCGTGAAGTTTCATTATATTGCTGCATTGAATGATACCGATGAACATGTGGATGTTTTTTCAAAGATTATCATGCAATAATACGTCTTTAGAATTTTTAATTTTAGCTTAAAGGGAGTTTAACAATGACAATCGTCAAAATACTATTGGTAACAGGATTAACCGTTTTCTCTTTAAATGCATTCGCAGTTGAACCCACTGTTCCTTCCACCGAACAAAACCCTTTCGAACAAGTGATCAATGTTGCTAAAGATGGTGTCATCACCGCGCAAGTGCTTGCAAAAATTGCGATGGATAAAGTGGTTTCAGATAGCAAACTCGATGTCATCACACATAATGAAGTTGTCATCATTACAGGCACAGTCAATTCCGATATTGAAAAGAAAAAGTTAATTTCGCTTGCATCATCAACGTGGGGTGTGAAGTCTGTTGATATCAGCAAACTTGAAATTGCAAAAGAAGAAAAACCGCTTGCTGATGTAGAAATTACTACAAAAATTAAAACACTTTTCTTAAAAGAAAAAATTATGGGTGAAAAAAATATTCCCATCATGAGTATTCAAGTAGAAACAAAAAATGGAATTGTTTATCTTGCTGGACAAGCAGAGAATGATAAACAAGTTGAAAATGCGGCGGCGTTAGCGAAATCAGTTGACGGTGTGGTGCGGGTGATTTCGATGGTGCAGGTGGTGGAAAAATAATTATTGCGAGCGAAACCGAGCCGCGCGCGTAAGCAAGCGTGTATGTTCTAAATAACTTCTCGGTAATAGAAAATTCGTACACGCTTGCTTACGCGCGCGGCTCGGTTCCGCTCGCAAAAGTTTTTTACTTTATTTCTGGATTGCTTCGTCGGACTTCGCCCTCCTCGTAGACGGACGGCAAAAAATTTTAAGGAAAAAATTTTTTCATGTTACGAAAACTTATTACACGGATTGTTGGAATATTTTTTTTTATTGCAGCAACACATACTTTTGCATTACAAACAGGCGCAACACTTTCATTGCCTCTTATAAAAAAAGATCCACCGAATTTACATGGTGCTTACGCAAGCTATTGGTTTCAACCCGACGCAATGATTTATCAACGATTTCAAATTTATTTTGAACTCGGCGCAGCACATTGGTCTGTGAATAATGGCTCCTATTCCAGTATCAATACGTTTTCAATTTCACCTGTTTTACGCGCATATTTTAAAAAATTCCAAACCTTTTCACCTTATTTAGAATTAAGCATCGGCCCTACTTATTTATCTAAAACACATTTAGGTGATCGCAATTTAGGAATGCATTTTGCATTTCAAGATTATGTCGGCGTGGGAAGTACATTTGGAAAAGATCAACGCTGGTTTGCAAGCATAGATACTTTTCATTATTCTAATGCCGCATTAAGCAAGATGAACGCAGGAATAACCATTCCTGTCGTTCTTCGCATAGGATACCGGTTTACATAAGTTTTTTTGCAGAAAAATTATTTATTTTTTTTCTTTTTTGAAGGCGCGGGAATACTCGCACCACGACCACTAGTAGGATCAAAATCTGGATTATCCGATACATCTAAATAAGGATTTCCAAGGCTCAATCGGTTAAGGCATGCTGCTTGTTGAGGAGCCGTCATTTGATTAAAAAGTCTTTGCTTATTAGCGCAAT
>JABDDA010000048.1 GCA_013287845.1 Gammaproteobacteria bacterium | reverse complement strand
TTGCAGCTACGCAAGCCTACATGCTTACATACACTAATAGTGAATCAAACGCTAAAAAAATCGAAGCGGGTAAAAAAGTAATTGATTGCATATTAAAATTCATCGCAGCACGATTGCGAAAAGAAACAGTCGAAGATTATTTTGCAACTCGTGAAATCATTGCAGAGCGAGTGCGTGGATTTTCATTCAACCCAAATCATGTTGCGGCGCATCTTGTAGATATCCAAGCTATTCGAGAAGATATTCTTAAGTACTTTCCTGAATTTGAAAATCAATATTCAATTGAAAATGAAAGTAAAGAAACAGAAAGTACAATTTCAAAAATACAATCGTTGGGAGGTATCGATACTTTTTCTACAGGTAATACAAAAATGGTGCAATTGTTTAATCCTCCGAGTAGTGAATTTGCAAGAAGAATACTTCCTGTTCTTGATGACAAGATACTTGGACAAATGGGTGATCCGAAGGTAAGTAAAAAAGCGAATGTTTTTTTCAAAGCAATTAAAGCGGCTTCTGATCTGCTTTCTACAACAAAAACAGCTGCTGCTGATTCAAAAGATTCAAAAAAAGCCGCAGAACCCTTTAGCAGAGAAGAAGTAATCAATGATTTTTTTGGAATGGTATTTGCTAAATTATTTTCTTACGCAGATGAAAAAGCAAATGAAAAACGACGCGATTATAATGATCTAGTAGAAGTCGTAAATTTAATATACGACCGATTCTTGAGTGTAAAAGATCCAATATTAAAATCAGATTTGAATCAGTGTTTAATTGAAATGCGAAAACAAAGTTCAATTCTTATCGTACGTCAACTTCAACTCGCATTAGAAGATGTGCTTAAACATCCCAATTTTTCTAAAATATTCCCTGATTTGAAAAGAGATATTGATGAAGAATTAAAAAAAGAAGGCGTTATTCTTGATGTGACAGACAAGGCCTTAAAAAAGCTATTATTTCGCGTGCTTCATGAGAATAAAAAAATAGAAGAGAGCACATTTCAAAAAACAAAATTAAAAATGTTTGATCACTATGATCCTAACTTTAATTGGCTCAAGATAAGAATTCTCACTGAAAAATTATTGGGCGACTTTAATGGAACAACTGAATTAAATAACGAAATAGAAAAATTCGGTAAAACAGCAGCAGCTCAACCCAAAAAATAACGAGGAAGATATGGCAGATTCACGCAAAAGAATAGAAGAGTTAGGAACCATTGCGAGCGCAAGAAGAGCCGCAAAAAGCCATGTTGAAACCATCAGAAGTGTTTTGCTTGACGCTAAGCATATCCTTGAATTTACACCCGCGGAACTCAGTCAGTTTCAAAATCAAACGGATGACCCAACAAAAGTTGAGTCAGGAAAAATATTATTAAAAAAAATATTAGAAAAAATAGCGCCCACATTTAATAATGTAAAAGCGCCTTCTGATGAGCGCAGTAAAGCAATAAAAATACGCGATAGAATTTGTGACGCATTTCCTGATCTTGCTGAAGCCATATTTACAGCGGAACAAAAAAAACGATTTGCAGTAATTAAAAAATATGTGAAACACGATAATGGTATTGTTGAAATTGAAGGCAGACTGCTGAAGCAATTTTCAGACGCCAATCCTTACAACAAACTTGTTAGGGGAAAGCTTCGATTAGAAGAAGTGTTTGAGAAAGCAAAAGAAATAGTAGCTCATCAAAATAATGCAACTCAAATACACAACGCGCGAGAAGCGTGTCGTGAAATTGCAGACGCTTTTCCCGATGAACCCGAATTTGTTTTACCCTCGGAACAAAAAAAAGAATCGTCTGCAATTAAAGTCACTGTGCTTCCTCCTCATGCGCAAACAACAGAAGACATGCAGCAAGAATTTATTTTATCTATTCTGAAAAATCAAAATGAATTTTTTAAGAGCGCTATTAGACATGCAATTTCGTCATCACAAATTGATGCCTGTTTACATGCGCGCAATAAACGCGAGCAAATTCGACAAGGTGAATATGTGTTAGCAGTGGTAGCACACTATTGTGAAGAAATACTTAGGAATAAAAAAAAATATGCTCCTGATTTAATAGGCGCAGCAATAGTCATGCGTGATGATATTTATGCTGTGTTTCCTGGTTTGATTCCAACTGAAATAAAAGAAGAAAACCAATATCGAACTATTTTGGAACTGATTACTTTTGCAGATGAAAAAACAATACCTTCCACGCTCGCTAAAAAGGTGAATGATTTTTTTTCAGGAGGAAATAAACCTCCTTACGCCATAGAAACATGGGTTGATGTCGCGCTATCAAAAGAGACTTTAAATATTAAAAATGTTGCAGATCTCAAAAATAAATTGATACTCGGTAAAGAAATCGCGATGGGAATACTTCATGAAATAAATTCTATTTTAAAAGAACGCAGCGTTATTGAACTTGAAGTGACTCGAGATCCAAAAATTCTTAAAGCAAAAAAAACGCGTGAAAAAATTTATGCTGCTTTTCCTGATTTAAAAGAAGCAGCGCATATCGATCCAGAAGATCAAGCAATGCTTGAAAAAATATTTTGGATAAAAGAAATTGATCATGTTTCGAAAACAACGCCAGAGGATGCGAAAGGAACGCATCTTTTCGGTTTGTTATTTCAACCGATGAGGCGATTTACCGATCAAGTGCTTCCTTATTTAAGTGTGGAAACATTAAAAACAATCGCAATCTCGGCAAACTCGTTTAATGATCCTTCTGTTGCGACTGATTTTCATGCGCTTTTATCGATTATTTTAAAAATCACGCAAGAACTTTCTCCAGAACAGTTGAGTGATGATTTCAAGAGAACACAAATTGATTCATTAAAAACAGATCAGAAAACAGCAGCTGCGTCGGTTAAAACAGCTAAATTAAAAACAGCAGCAGAGTCAGATTATTCAAAACTATTAGGGGATATTTATGCAATCGCATTTTCAGAACTTCGATTTTATGCAGCACATTCACGACGTGTTGAGCATAGTTTATTATTGCTCGATAAAAAAAGAGAAAAAAATCCTGCACCGACGTTATATAAAAGATTAGTCGGATTATTTGATTTTATTTACAACCAATTTTTAACGACAGATTCTGATGATTTAAAAGGTAAATTGGAAAATTGCATTATTCGCATGCGTAGTCGTTGTCCGGAATTAGTGATACGTCAAATGGAAATCACATTACGAGACGTTGTCGATCGCCTTAATAGAGTGTCATTCGCGTTAAACGAGAAAAAATTATCTAAAGAAAATCCTTTTATAAAAGAAATAGAAAATATGAAAGCAATAATTGAAAAAGAATTACATACCCCTGATCATGCAACAAAAAAACAAGCGCTTGAAAATTTATTATTATTTGTGATTAAAAATACAAAACAACAAAATGGAACACAAACTCTTTTCAGCAAACCCGATGCATTTAAATGGCTTATCGATAGAATTTTACACGAAGCGCTTATTCCAGAAGTTCGTTCAATAAAAGCATTAGAAAATGCGGCTGCTAAAGCCAGCATCCCATCTGTGACTGCTATCGCGCCTCCTCGCGCTTGAGCTGTCATGACAAATCGTAATTGACATCCCTACTCTCACCCCCTATCATTACCGCCCTATTTTAAAAATTATTCCAAGCAGGCTGTGTTATGAAAAGAACCTTTCAACCTAGCGTTTTAAAACGAAAAAGAACTCACGGTTTTCGTGCTCGTATGGCGACTAAAAATGGACGCCTAGTCTTAAGCCGACGCAGAGCAAAAGGTCGTGCAAGATTGTGCGCTTAATCATTGAAGAAACTTCTTTTTCCAAAAAAATATCGATTGCTCAGCAAACTCGATTTCAAGTTTCCTGAACGCAATAAAATTGCCCAAAAACAAGCTATTTTACTCTATCGCGCGAATGATAAATCTTACGCACGTCTCGGTGTAATTGTTTCAAAACGAAATGTTTCTCAAGCGGTTTCAAGAAATTTAATTAAACGTATCGTGCGCGAAAGTTTTCGTGCGCATCAATCGTCATTATCCGGCATCGATATTTTAGTTATCGCGCGCCAACAACATGATAAGATGGAC
>JABDDA010000047.1 GCA_013287845.1 Gammaproteobacteria bacterium | reverse complement strand
CCCGTCGATATTCTGTCTGCAAAAGCGGAAACATCATACAGCTCGGTTTACTTTTCTGTATAAAACATAAAAACCACAACAGCAACTTTAGCACGGCGCCGCTGGTCGTAAAGAAGTACAAACGAACTACAGCGTGTTCTTAAAAAAAAGCCGACGCTTTTTGTCGTCCCGAGGAGTTCTTTTTACGACGAGGGATCTCCATGGAGATCCCTCGACATAAAAAAGCATGTCTCGGGATGACATGCCACTGGATGCCACCTCTCGCAAAAAACGCTCGGCTGGCATGACAGCTAAACAAACTCTGCAGCAACAACGGTATGATCAGAAGGCCGCTCATGCGTACGGGGATGTTTATCAATAGAACATTCAGAACATTTTAAAGAAGGCGTCGCTAAAATGTGATCAATCCGTAAACCCAAATTTCGTTTAAACGAATTCATCCGATAATCCCACCAGCTATAATTTTTTTCAGCAGGATGTAATGCGCGAAAACAATCTTCAAATCCTAATTTTAATATTTCTTGAAATGCAGCACGTTCTTTTTCACTCACTAACACATGGCCTTCCCACATCGCAGGATCATGCACATCGATATCATGTGGCGCAATATTAAAATCACCGAGAATAATTATTTTTTTATATTTTTTTAATTCGAATTTCAAATGCAATAATAAATGTTTCAACCAATTTAATTTGTAATCATATTTTTCTGAACCGACACTTTCACCATTCGGAACATATAAATTTAAAATACGAATGTCTTTCCATGTTGCAGCGAGAACTCGACGTTGAGGATCTTCTAATTCTTTAAAATTATTGATTACATCGGATAACGGTTCACGACTTAATAATGCAACACCGTTATAGGCATTTTGACCGCTAAAAACAACGTGATAACCTGATGCTTTAATTTCTTCGAGAGGAAAAATAGCATCAGGTACTTTTGTTTCTTGCACTGCAAAAACATCGGGATTTTCTCTTGAAATCCATTCTAATACTTGCGGTAAACGCACGCGCAGTGAATTCACATTCCATGTTGCAATTTTCATAAACTATAATACAAATCAAATTCAACTGGATGCGTTGTCATATTTAAACGCGTCACTTCTTCGCGTTTTATTTCAATATAACTTTTGATTAAATCTTTATTAAATACATTTCCGTGTAATAAAAATTCATAGTCATCTTCTAATGCATCAAGTGCTTGCTCGAGTGACGAACATAAACTCGGTAATTTTTTTATTTTTTCTGGCGCAAGATCATAAAGATTTTCATCGACTGCATTGCCCGGATGAATTTTATTTCGAATACCATCAAGTCCTGCCATGAGCATTGCAGAAAATGCAAGATAAGGATTTACTAATGCATCAGGAAAACGTACTTCAATTCGTTTTTCTTTTTCACTAAACACATGCGGAATTCGTATTGCTGCTGAGCGATTACTTTCTGAATACACAACAGTGACAGGTGCTTCAAATCCAGGGACTAATCGTTTGTAGCTATTGGTTGAAGGATTGGTAAATGCATTTAATGCGCGTGAATGTTTTACAATTCCACCAATATAATATAAAGCAGTTTCAGAAAGTCCCGCATACATTTCACCAAAGAAAAGATTTTTATCGCCTTTTGCGAGTGATTGATGACAATGCAAACCACTTCCATTATCACCGACTAAAGGTTTAGGCATGAATGTCACTGTTTTTCCAAATCCGTGCGCAACATTGTGTAATACATATTTAAACACTAACATTTCATCGGCTTTCACTAATAATGTGCTGTAACGTGTTGTGATTTCATTTTGATTACACGTTGCAACTTCATGATGATGCACTTCTGGAATCAATCCCATTGCAGAAAGTGTTTGACACATGCTGCTTCGTAAATCATGGGATGAATCAACCGGTGGAACAGGAAAATAACCGCCTTTCACACGAGGACGATGTCCCATATTTCCTTCTTCTAATTTTGCAGCCGTATTCCAATGTCCTTCGTGAGAATCGACTTCATAAAATGCGCCATTCATTGTTAAATTCCATCGCACATCATCAAAAATAAAAAATTCCACTTCTTGTCCGAAATAACATTTATCTGCAATGCCTGTTGAAATTAAATATTCTTCTGCACGTCGTGCAACTGCACGTGGGTCACGCGCATATGCTTTTTGTGTTGAAGGATCCATCACATCACAACGCACAATTAAAGTAGAAATTTCTGTGAAAGGATCAAGCACAGCTGTATTCGCATCGAGAAATAAAACTAAATCGGATTTATTAATATCAGCCCAACCGGATAAGGAAGATCCATCAAATACTTTTCCATATTTAAATAAATGATCATCGACTTTATTAATTGGCAATGTTAAGTGATGTTCTTTTCCACGAAGATCAGTGAATCTCAAATCCATAAATTCAACAGAATGATCAGCTATTAATTTTTTTATATGGGATGGAATAGTCATGGGCGCTCCTTAAATAAGAAGCCGTGTAGTTTAACTCGGTGGAATTTTTCATGCTAGTAAATTGCGAAGCGAATCTGAGCCGCGCGCGTCAGCAAGTGTGTACAACTTCTCTATTACCGAGAAGTTATTTAGAGCATACACGCTTGCTGACGCGCGCGGCTCGGATTTGCTCGCAAAAATTTTTTACTATTTTTTAGATTATTTTCTTAAGAAAACCTTAAGAATTGGCTGTTAAAATAGAGCACAAAATAGCTGGAGAGAAACATGAAAACGAGTGAGCAACCTAGACACGATGATAAACCGGCTAATACAGCAAATGCTGTTGATATGAAAACACCGAGCGTTTTACAAGAGCTGGATTTGTGTTGTCCTTCTGATAAGCAGCCTTTCGCATCACACCCCAAAGAACGCAATGCAATAAAATCACGTGGAGAAAATAAAATTTACAGCTACGACACACTAAACAAATGGCATTTCGTCCATCGTAAACGAATTGCTATCAGTACGAATGTCGAACTAAAAGATCCTCCAACAAAAAATTCTCTCGATGAAGAATTAGAAGAAGGAAAGATATTTGTCGCTTGTCCTGCTATTGATAGAGAAGCAGATCGATGGACAAAACTTGCAAGAATGCCCGCACAAATTGAAGAAAAATTATCTGATGAAGATAAAAAAACAATTGCGAAAGCAAGAGAACAATTTTTACCAGACACAACGCCCGTTAATATTATTCAAGAAGGTTTTTTTTCTTCAGCGATTAAATTTATAAATCATCCTATGTTTCCAGCTCTTCTACTAGTGGGTTTCTTTGTAGTGGGATTTATATTCGCTGGAGTATTTCTGTTCGAATTTCTAACTAAATTTATACGTATTTCTTGGTGCAGAGATTTATTAGGTTCAGAAACAAATAATATAAACCTACCACCCACACCATTCGAAAAAGCGTGGCTTCCAGCAATACAAAATGTCACTCAAAAAGCCATGAGCATCGGAGCATCTTATGCAAGCGTATTATTATCTCTTGAAGGAAGATTGATTTACGCAATAAAAAACTCACTCGCAGAATCTACAGCAGCAACATTACTTTCCTTTTGTACAGCACAAATTTCTTCATTTATTTGGCAAGCAGAAAGAATTAAACATGATAAACAACACGCATGCATGAATGCTTTGCACAAATGCAGAAATATACAGGAAGAAGAAAGTTTTTGTCTCCAATTCCAATCGAGAACAAACGAAGATAAACCTCTGAGAGACCTGCGAAACGATCAATGCCTTCAAAGTAAACGCACCCATCAAATGGCTTTTCGTTTATTCGAAATAAATCGTTTGAATCAACTTTCTTTGCGTGACACAAATCTTTTAGATCCACTTTCTTTTGAAAAGGGCGAAAAATACTGCAAACAAAACTTAAAAGAATGTTCTGATCGTGAAAAAAAATCTGACCGTGTAAAAAAACAAGAGCATCCTTGCAGATTGTTTCCTAATGACAAAGAAAAAGATAAAAAATTTTTTTCGCAAGTAAAAGTTAATTCAGATATTGGTACAATTTGTTGGGATAATGGTGCTGATATTTCGCCGACTTTTTTACATGAAAATATTCATATACAAAAAAAGAAGAAAGCTTAGAAAAATTATCGCC
>JABDDA010000046.1 GCA_013287845.1 Gammaproteobacteria bacterium | reverse complement strand
TGTCATTTTTAAGAGAGATGCAGTCGATTTTCGTGGAAATTGTTCGAAGATTTCATTCAATCCACTGACATATTTTGAAAGTGTAGGAGAAAAGAAAACTAAAAATAAATGTTGCGCGATCACATCAATCACTTCTGGGCGATCATTTAAAGCAGGCAGTGCTTCTTTTAATAATTTTATTGTTGTATATGTCAATCCACGCGCAGCCGTATTGGATTCATTTTTTTGATCGGCTTTGATTAATGCAAGTTGTTTTCTCTTGGCGTTTTGTTTTTCGCGTTTTTGTTTTGCTTTAGCAGGCATGATTTTTCCTCATTTTAGCCGGGTTATGTATTGTACAGAAAAAACCTTAAGGAATTCTTAAGAATATGGCAATTGAGAAAGCAGCTCATTTTGCCTATAATACCGCTCTTAAAACAACAAAACGATACGAGTGTGCTTGCCATGTTATCTTCATTATCACGCCTCAGGTCTCTTGACGATCATTTTGATAGCAAGCTTGTTCCCCCTGAAAAAAAACCTCAAGGTTATTTTCCTGCTTTTTTGCAAGGTGCGTGGAGTATTGTAAAAACAGCTTTTTATTTCACTCTGCCTCAGCCCGAACTCAATAGACATTTCGATTTTTTAATGGCCGAAGCCCGTGCGTGTTGCGAAAAACAATCGTGGAATGCTGCTGCGCAATTACTCACGCGCGCAACGAATACAAATTTTTTTCATGAACTCTCAAATGATCCTTTGGAAACAAATCTCTTCATGACTGAATCACAAGGCATGCCAATTGGATTAGAATTACTTCTCCTCTTATCATTCGTTTATTTAAAACAAGGAAAAAGCGCGGGTGTACGATTTTTTTATTACGCAGTGCTGCTATATAAAGAAGTGATTCCTTTTTGCAAACCCACACCTTTTTTTGATTTTGAAAAATTAAATTTTGTTTTGAATGCGATGGATAATTGGGTTGCACAATTTATTACAGAACAAGCTGCAAAAGAAAAAATAACATTGTCTGATGAAAAATCAGAAAAATTATTAGAAGAAAATTCTTTTTTAGCTGCAGCTCTTTCTTATACGAAAGAATTGAAAGCAGATCCTGAAAATAATAGCGCGCGTTTGGGACGATTTTATTCATTAGCCTGTTATTCTGATCAGCAAAGAATTTCAAACGATTTCGAAAATCCCATTTTTACAGCAGAAGGCGAGAGACTCAGTAATTGGGTGATCGCATATGAATATGATTGGTTAGCCTGTTTAGGCCGCACATTAAAAAGTCCTACTGATTTTGCAACACTCACAAAAAAATTTGAAGCACTGATAAGAAAAACAAATTTCAAAAAAGAAGATCACGCACATTTATTATATTTTCATTATGTGAATATTTTAAAACATATCACGAAAGAAAATGATTGGGAGGTATCGACAGGAAGGACAATAGCAAATAATTATTGCCATAAAAAAAAGTTTGAAAATATTCCCACCATTGAAAGCGTGATGAAAAAAATAAAAGATTCAAAAGAGCTTTATGAAACTCATAAAGCTAATAAAGAAAGATATAATAGACTCCACCCTCATTTTGCTATTCCTACAAAAAAACATGAGGATGCTGATTTGCAAAAAGAAATTCCTGCTGATAAAAAAAATAAATCTAATGTGAAGAGTATAAATAATGTTCCTGCGAATGCGGATACAGCTGCTGCTACTTCTGCTACTTCTGCTACATCTACTACTTCTGCTGCCACATCTGCTGCTTCTACTACTGCTGCTTCAACAAGCTCCACTTCTTCATCCACTTCAACAGGCATTACCCTTTTAGTATTAAAAACACCTATTATTTATGTCACAGCAACTTCTAAAAGAAATCCTTTTACTCAAAATCTAAAGAGTAAAGGAAAAAAATCTAAGCATCGTACTCAAATAACAGAAGTCACAGAGAATGGTACAGATGAAAAACATACAGATAATCATGTAGAAACATTTGAAACACCTGCTGTCATACCAGCAGAAACTGACATTCAAGATTCTGAAACACCGGATGCCACTGCAGAAACAACTGACACAACAGAAACCCATTCAGAAGATGAAACACAAACAGCAACAGAAGCGAATCAAGATCAACCTGATGCGAAATATATTACTCAAAATGACGCAAAAACAGCGGTAGAAAATGATGAACCCTTTTTACCTCAGCTTGGAAAACCAAAAGAAAAAAAGAATGCTTCAACAGCTGTGGTCACAACAGCAAGTGCTATGCCAACAAAAACTGAAACCCATGTCATGCCAACTGATTCTAAAAAACAACTGGATGCCATCTCTCGCACTTCGTGCTCGACTGGCATCACAACAAAAAAACTTATTCCACATAAAACTCGCGCACTACAAACACTGAATGAAAAAAAAGAAATGCAAACTTCTCCTGCTTTTACTTTTTCTACTACCACAACAGTTGCTGTTTCTCAAAATGCGGCACAAACAAATAGGATGCAATTGAGCTATCAAATCGCTTACTTTCTTCCTTTACCTACTGTATCCACATTAAAACCCAATATTCATTTTTATATTCAAAATACTTCTTCGGGAATTCCCTTTTTATTAGATACAACAAATTATATTCCTGGAAAATTTCAATTGGTTGTAATCAATAGCACTCAAATAACGCATGAAATTCCTGATATCCATGGTTATCATCTTGTTTCATTCATGGGTGGATCACAACAGCTACCTTCATTTTCTCCCGCGATTTCTTTTTCAACGACTTCAACACAAAATCCTTTATTGTGTTATTTGAATTTAACCAGTTGGTCTCCGGGAATATTTCAAATTAATGCACAACGCATTGTACCTGCTCCTACACAGCAAATTTCGCCTGCTTATCAAACATCACTCTTTTTAAAATGAGGAATCTCATATGACACGATTTTTTAATCCGTATAATAGAGAAATTAACGAAACGAGAAATTTTGCGAAAATTCTAACATTAATATCCATCGGATTATTTGCTCTAACATCAGAGTACGTTCGATTCAACACATCAGAACAAGAAAATAATTATTTATCAAAATTTTTATTAGCCTCTTTTGCGTCATTGGCAACAGTCTGCCGAATGTTTCAAATTTTAATGAGTTGTTTATTGATAAAAAGAAGTTTTAAAAATAATTCACAATCACTTTTTTTAATGAGCATGATGTTATGCGGTTATGAAACATTTTCTCTTTTTTATTCTCCCAATTTTTGGACACGCACTTTTGTTACCTATGGAACAACACTCGTAACACCTTTTTATCAGGCAGCGGCTTTAAATGGTGAACATACTCCACGATATGCTGGCTTTTTATTAGCATTTCGATGCATAGAAAATCTTGCGCACACTGTAGCGCGCAC
Organism: Gammaproteobacteria bacterium; assembly: GCA_013287845.1. Lineage (GTDB taxonomy): Bacteria > Pseudomonadota > Gammaproteobacteria > DSM-16500 > DSM-16500 > JABDDA01. Next base: position 1,056 of record JABDDA010000046.1, on the reverse strand, counting down.
GAAAGATTTATTTCCATTTCAATTAAAAAGATAATTACTGCTGTTGCCACTGCGGATTTTCCCACGTCCCTGTCACGGTGTAATGGTACGTCGTTACTTTTGAAACTTGTCGACTCACTACTTTATCAAGCGCCCACGCTGCAACACCTGCGAGTGGATTAAAGACATACGCAGCAACGACAGGTAAACTCGATGTCACGTAAGGTGTAACACCTAACACAATATCAAAATCTTTTTCTGCATAACCAATACGACCATTTGCTTCCACACGCGCAACAGGACCATTTAAATCGGTATCACGCGTCACTGCATTTCCATTTTTTAAATTGAAATGTCCTTGCATAGAATCAAATGGAAAACCTTTTTCTGTTAAATCACTAAAATCTAAACTCAACCTGCGTGGAATCGTTTGCAAACTAAATACATTTAATAAACGACCCAATCCTAATTCTGCACTATTTGTTGCATTTAAAATTCGGCCTTTTCCTAGCTTAATTGCAACATCACCTTGCATTTTATTAATCACAGGATGATACGGTGCGTCAGGCCACTGCAAATCAAATTCTGCACTTGCTGTACTTCCAATTAAATTTTCAATTGGTATTTCCCACGTGCTTAATAATGAATTAATGTTTGAACTTTTTGCCTCGCCTTTTAAATGTGTTTGATGTTCTGACCACGCACCACTCGCACGCAGCTGTAATAAAGGCGATTCCATTTGCAGTGCTTTAATATCTAATCCTGCTCGTGTTGGAACGGTGCTAATACCGACATGTCCTAACGGTTTATTTTTAAAACGCACATCATTGCCTGTTAACAGAAGCGGCGGAAAAGAACGCGGATCAAAATTAGCTTCTCCAGAATTACTGGAATCAATATAAAAACGCTGGAAATTGGCTGTGAGTGTTTGCTTTTTATTATCAGGTAAAAAGATATGTCCCGCGATTTTTTCATTTTCGACATTGAGTTTAAAACCATCTGCATCACGTTGAACTTGAATGCGTACCGTATTTAAAGTTTGTCCGAAAACAGAAACTTGTCCAACATTCAAATCCA
>JABDDA010000045.1 GCA_013287845.1 Gammaproteobacteria bacterium | reverse complement strand
TTAAAGGAAATTAAAAATAATGAATATCGTGTAGGCTTAATACCTTCGAGTGTGCGTGAATTAGTTTCAAATGGACATGACATTATTATTCAAAAAGGTGCAGGTGCAGGCATTGGAATTGATGATGCAGCGTATCGATTAGTCGGCGCAACAATTGCAGAGAACGCAGAAGAAGTTTTTCAAAAAGCAGAAATGATTGTGAAAGTGAAAGAACCTCAACCGCAAGAGTGTGCAATGCTTCGCGAAAATCAAATTTTATTTACTTATTTACATCTTGCGCCGGATCCAGAACAAGCAAAATTACTGCAAAAATCAGGCTGTATTGCAATTGCCTATGAAACAGTCACCAATAAACAAGGTGGTTTACCTTTACTTGCACCGATGAGTGAAGTCGCAGGAAGAATGTCTATTCAAGCGGGCGCGCATTGTCTTGAAATTTCAAATGGCGGACGCGGTGTATTATTAAGCGGTGTTCCAGGTGTTGAACGTGGAAAAGTCGTTGTGCTTGGCGGTGGTGTTGTGGGAACCAATGCAATTCGAATGGCCGTTGGAATGGGTGCAAAAGTGGTTGTGATTGATAAATCATTAGAACGTTTATATCAATTAGATTTGCACTTTGGTCCGAAAATTTCGACAGTCTATTCTACTGCAGATGCCATTGAAGAAAATTTAATTGATGCAGATTTAGTCATTGGAGCTGTATTAGTTCCCGGTGGATTTGCACCAAAATTAGTAACACATGCGATGATTAATCAAATGAATTCTGGTTCTGTGATTGTGGATGTTTCCATTGATCAGGGTGGATGTTTTGAAACAAGTCGTCCAACGACACATCAAAATCCAACGTATATTATAGAAGGTGTTGTGCATTATTGTGTTTCAAATATGCCAGGCGCTGTTCCGCGTACTTCTACATTTGCTTTAAATCATGCAACATTACCCTTTGTTTTATCGATTGCGAATGAAGGTTACAAAAGAGCAATGAAAAATAATCCGCATTTATTAAATGGATTGAATGTGTATGCAGGAAAATTAACACATAAAGCAGTCGCGAATGCATTGAAGCAAGAATACACGCCACCTGAAACGGTGATTGTATGATTTCTTGTTTTACGAATACGAATGAAAATGCTATTCCCATTACACTTGTCACACGTGAAAATTTTTCAACGTGGATCTCTTGCCAAGAAAGTTTTTTGCAATCGTGGCTGCAATCCACACAATTTCGTGCTGAAGCGGGAAGTGTGAGTTTAATTTCAGGCAATGCTGGAAAATTAAATCGCGTGATTTGTTGTGTGAATGAATTGAATTCGATTTGGAACATTGCGGGATTACCTTTAAATTTACCTGAAGGAAATTATTTTTTAGAAAATCTTTCTGATGCACAAGCGATCGGTTGGGGGCTTGGCGCATATCAATTTACACGTTATAAATCTGCAACACGAAAACCCGCGCGATTATTTATAAAAGAAAATAAAAAAATAAATTCTATTGTCGAATCGATTTATTTTGTGCGTGATTTAATTAATACACCTACAGAAAATATGGGCCCCACTGAATTAGCAGAAGCCGCAACACAACTTGCAAAAAAATATCACGCAACTATTTCACACATTGTGGGTGATGATTTATTAAAGCAAAATTTTGCAGCAATTCATGCTGTCGGACGTGCGAGTGATGATGCACCACGTTTAATTGATTTACGTTGGGGAAATAAAAATAATCCTAAAATCACACTCGTTGGAAAAGGAGTGTGTTTTGATTCAGGTGGACTTGATATTAAAAATGCAGCTGGCATGTTACTCATGAAAAAAAGATATGGGCGGTGCTGCACATGTTTTAGGTTTAGCGAAAATGATCATGGATGCAGAATTACCGATTTGTTTACGCGTACTGATTCCAGCAGTTGAAAATTCTGTTTCAGGAAATGCATATCGTCCCGGCGATATTATTAAAAGTAAAAAAGGAATCACTATTGAAATTGGAAATACCGATGCAGAAGGGCGTGTGGTTTTGTGTGATGCACTTGCAGAAGCAGCAAGTGAAAATCCAGAATTGATTATTGATATTTCAACATTAACAGGTGCTGCACGAGTTGCACTCGGAACAGAATTACCTGCCGTTTTTTCAAATCACGATGAAACAGCAAATAAATTATTTCAATGTGGTGAAAAAGAAAATGATCCTATGTGGCGTTTACCTTTATTTGCAGCGTATCGTGAATCACTTAATAGTACGATTGCTGATATTAATAATAGTTCTTCAGATGGATATGCAGGCGCAATTATTGCTGCATTATTTTTAAAAGAATTTGTTCCAGATACGATTCCTTGGGTGCATTTTGATTTAATGGCATGGAATTTAAAATCACGTGCGGGGCGTCCTGTGGGTGGTGAAGCCATGGCATTACGTGCGCTATTTTCTTATTTAGAAAAAACTTTTTAAAAATAAAATTTAACTTCTATGAAATACTATTTTATTTTTTTGTGTTATTTTCAGCTGCCATTTTTGTAAGCCTTGTAATTTAGATAGCCTTTTCTTGGTATCTGCTGCAGTAAATAACCCACTCGTTTATCGTAGTAATTTATTTTTCATGCTTTACGTTTTCTCAACGACGTAGCAGCAGTCGATGACGATGCAGCTGCTGCAGTCGCGTTAGCAGCGGCACTGGTCACTCTTGCTGCTAAAGAAGAAGCATCGTTAAATAAATTATTTCTATTGCTTGCAGCAGATGAAGTTGATGTGGCAGTGGAGCTATTTAATTTTTGTGAAAGTTTTGTTGCAACAAATGCTAAAGGATTTGCTGGAACAAGTTTTTTAAAAGCAATTCCAAAATCATATTCTGCTGATAATTCCTTTAATGCTTCGTAAATATCAGAAGATGAGTAACCAGAAAATTTCTCATCATTAGCATTACTATGTTCTGTTTTTCTTCTTTTCGCTGCTGTATGAGATGCTACTGATGTATCGCCATAGGAAGGAGAAATCACTGGCGGCAATGCTTGTCTAAAATGCGCAACATGCGTAGTCGTATTTTGTGCGAGAGCTGTAGTCGCACCAGGTAACACTGGGTATGATGCAGGACTAGGCGGATGACTGAGGAATGATGCTGAAGAATTAGGTGTATTCTGTGGGACGACTGTTGAAAGCGTCGTTGGTGAAGTGAGAGGCAAACCAACAGCAGGTGTGCCAATAAATGTATCTGTTGCAGCTTGCGGCGCAGGTGTTCCTGCGCAAAGAATAGTACTGCCGCCCGGTGTTGAAGCAATAATTGCCCCTGCGTCATTCGTTGAAAAAGAAAAAGTTGCAGAAGACACTGCTGAGAGTGATGGCGGTTGCGTAGCAGAAGATGACGATACAGCACTGAGTGATGGAGGTTGCATAGCAGAAGATGTTGCTGCAGAGCTGAGTAGTGGAGATTGCGTCGTAGCAAAAAATGATGCTGATAGAGGGATGCTCAATGGATCATCAGAAGAGTTAAGTGGCGTAGAGATAGTCGCCATTATTCTTGTTAGTTGCGCACTATGTTCGAGAGTGCTTGGAATGCTGGTTAGCTCAACGGGAAGAGGTGCGAAATTTTTTTCATCCAGTAAATTTTCAATCGTGGAAGAAGATGAAGAAGGCTCAACCCCTCTTAAAGCATTTGCTAATGGGCTTTCCTTATCGTCGGAAAGATGGTCATATTCTTCTGGCACGGGGGGTAATGTAGGAACAAAAAACTTACTGGATGATGAGGAGCTAGCCACTTCATCTTCACTGAGATCGGCTGATACTGTTGGATGCGTAGGTTCAGGCGCAGGACGTTCACTATTGGTATTAAACGCATGAATATAATCTGTAGGTGGACCTGATAGTGTTGGTGGAACAAAAGTATTGGCTGATGAACTCATTAAAACCCTCGTTATTAATCACTTTTAATTAGAGTGTGAATTATAAAGAGTACGCAAAATTTGTCAATAAAATAGGCAATTTTTAGCAAAAATAAGAATAAGTCAGGTATAATAGCCAAAAATAAATAACGAGGGTGTTTATGGCAAAAACCTTTTCTTCTTTTTTTGGGAAAAAATCCCACTATACGTCTGTTGAATCGGCTGCTGTAGCAACTGATCGTACTGAAAAACTTTATTTTGATGCGGCCATTACAGCTCAGCAATTAAGTCGTTGGCAAGACTGTTTTTATCTTCTAGGTAATCATCCAGTGGGTGAAAAATTAGCGAGTCATTTATTGACAACAGTATCTGCGTATTATGGTGTAGCAAAAGATGAAAAAGGCATTGCACATGAAGAGGAATTAGATTCAAATTACAATTATCTTATTCATTGTTGTAAAACTTTTTTAGACTGGATAAATAATCAAACTGATAAAGAATATCAACCTCTCAAAGATAATAAAATAATCATTCCAACGATTGTAAAAATTTTAAAATTAATTAAGCCAACAGAGACTGAATATTATGTTATTAAAAAATGTAGTAATGCTTCTTGCGATTGTGGAAAATTTAAATGGCACACTTATTCAAAACGAACATTACCTCAAAGTCCTTATCAACCCACTGCATATGAAGCATCGAATGCATTTATTACTGAATTTAAACGTGCGTGTGATGTTCCTCTTTTGTCGTTAATAACATTTTGTAAACTCGATTTTAAAAAATATTTACCGACATTAGCAGTGCGTTTGGAGTATTCGCATATTGC
>JABDDA010000044.1 GCA_013287845.1 Gammaproteobacteria bacterium | reverse complement strand
ACGCCGCGCGTGTCACGAACATGAATTAGTACAACGTGATGGATTTAAATTAACAGATCCGCGAATGAATGCACGCGAAGTGCAAGATGAAATTAATTATTGTGTGTATTGTCACGATCACGAAGGTGATTTTTGTTCGAAAGGATTTCCTGTTAAAAAAGGTGATCCTGAACAAGGTTTGAAAAAAAATCCGCTTGATATCACGATGACAGGTTGTCCGCTCGAAGAAAAAATTTCTGAAATGCATCAATTAAAACGCGATGGATTTACGCTTGCTGCATTGAGTATGGTGATGGTTGATAATCCGATGTGCCCTGCTACAGGTCATCGCATTTGTAATGATTGTATGAAATCGTGCATTTATCAAAAACAAGATCCCGTCAATATTCCACAAATTGAAACACGCGTATTAACCGATGTTTTAAATTTACCGTGGGGTGTTGAAATTTATGATTTACTCACGCGTTGGAATCCATTACGACAAAAACAATTTAAAATGAAATCGTACAATGGATTAAAAGTTTTAATTGCAGGAATGGGCCCTGCGGGTTTTACACTCGCGCATCATTTATTACTCGAAGGATTTGCTGTTGTTGGATTTGATGGATTAAAAATCGAACCGCTTCCACAACATTTTATTAACGAACCCATTTATGATTTTAATCATATCAAAGAAGAATTAGACGAACGCATTGTGGCAGGATTTGGTGGTGTCGCTGAATACGGAATTACAGTGCGTTGGGATAAAAATTTTCTAAAATTAATTTATATCAGTTTAATGCGAAAGCCTTATTTTCAAGTGTTTGGAAGCACTCGTTTTGGTGGAACATTAACAATTGAAGATGCATGGGAAATGGGATTCGATCATTTTGCAATTGCAGTTGGCGCAGGATTACCGAAAGCATTACCGATTCCCGGAAGTTTAGCGCCAGGCATGCGACAAGCGAATGATTTTTTAATGGCATTACAGCTAGGAAATGCAGCTAAATCAGAAAGTTTAACAAACATTCAAATTCGTTTACCTGCTGTTGTAATTGGTGGTGGATTAACCGGTGTAGATACTGCTACAGAAGTACAAGCATTTTATATTCGACAAGTTGAAAAAACATTATCGCGTTATGAAAAATTAATTGAAAACTATGGCGAAGATTTTGTAATAAATAATTTAGATATTTCTTCGCGCGAAATTTTAGACGAATTTTTAACCCATGGAAAAGCCGTTCGCAAAGAACGTGAGCACGCACAATTAAAAAATGAAAAACCAAATTTTATAAAACTCATTCGTCAATGGGGCGGCGTGACGATTGTATATAGACGCGCGATGAAAGATTCTCCTGCATATTTAAACAATCATGAAGAATTAAGAAAAGCCTTAGCTGAAGGTGTTTTTTATTTAGATGCACTTGAACCTTCTGTTGTTAATCGCAATCAATACGGACATTCTGAAAGTTTAATTTGTCATAAACGCATTCAAAAAAATGCAGAGGAATGGGAAACCACCACAGAAGAAATTCATTTACCTGCACGTTCTATTTTTGTAGCGACAGGAACACAACCCAATATTGCCTATGAATTTGAACATCGCGGAACATTTCAACGACAAGGTGTGCAATATCAACATTACGAAGATAAAAATGGTGAACTCACTATTCCTCATGGCGCACATCATTGCAAAGTCGATGAATTTGGTCCTTTTACTTCGTATCAAAAAGAAGATTATCGCGTGAGTTTAATTGGTGATACGCATCCTGTCTTTCATGGCAGTGTTGTGAAAGCCATTGCATCAGGCATGCGCACGTATCCAAAAATTTTATCGGTGTTAAAAAATAAATTAAATAAAAATGGAAATGAAAAAGAATATTTAGAATTTAAAAATAAAATTCAAAATTTATTTGAATCAAAAATTATTGATATCAAACGTCATGCAGAAAATGTCATTGAACTCACTGTGCACGCACCAGTAGCTGTTAAACATTTTCAGCCGGGACAATTTTATCGTTTACAAAATTATGAAACGCAATCAGTAAAAATTGATCATACCTCATTACAAATTGAACCTATCGCATTGACCGCTGCTGAAGTTGATCATAAGAAAGCAACGTTAAAATTTATTATTTTAGAAACAGGTGCAAGTTCAAAATTGTGTTCGACATTTCGTGTTGGTGATTTAATTTCTTTAATGGGCCCAACCGGATTGCGTTCTAAAATTTCACACGAACATGAAACTGTTTTAATTATTGGAAATCAATCGAGTATTCCATTTGCATTAAGTTATGCCGCAGCATTAAAAGCAACAAAGAATCGTGTTATTTATCTTGCACATTTTAATAAGAAAGAAGATTTGTATTATCAATCTGCATTAGAAAAAGTTACCGATATGATTATTTGGTGCACGGAAAATTCTTCTTTAATTTCGGCAACACGTCCAAATGATTATTCTGTGCAAAATGATTTAATCACTGCGCTACATCATTACGCAGAAGGAAAATTACATCCGAAAAAAAATCATCCAGAAATTCCGTTAGAAGATATCGATCGTATTTATGTGATCGGTGGAAGTACCATTTTAAAATCATTTCAAGACGCGCGAAAATTTATTTTAAAAAAATATTTAGTGAAGGAACCGCGTGTGTTTGGATCGGTTTACAGCACAATGCAATGCATGCTGAAAGGTGTGTGCGCGCAGTGTTTGCAATGGCAAATTGATCCGGAAACAGGATTACGCACGAAAGCCGTATTTGCATGTTCGTGGCCTGAACAACCGTTAGAGTTAATTGATTTCGATAATATTGATGAACGACAAATTCAAAATCGGTTGCAAGAAAGATTATCCAGTTTGTGGGTGGATTATCTATTTCAGAAGTATAAAATCGCTAGAATTTAAGCTTTTCTTAAGCTTTCCTTAAGGTTGTTTCTGCTAAAATAAGCCTCTTTTTTAAAAAGAAAACGAGGAAAAAAAAATGAATATTACTGCATTACTTGCAGCAAAAGCCGCACGTGATCATTCCGCTGTACTTATTTCAAGATGGATGGATTACCAACTAGACTCTTCTAGTACAGGAATGAATACGACAAATTCTACAGAGACTGACAATTTCAACATAATCCCTCTTATTATTTTCACAGGCATTGTGCTGAGTGTTTTGTTAGGAATAGTCGTCACGCTAATAGGGCCACGCGAAATATTTCGATCTCTTCAGTCTTGTGTCACAGGAACAACATCGTATCATGCACCTGACATTGCTATGACCGATACTAGAAAAGGTCAATATGACGCAAAAACAGCTGAAAATGCTTCTGATAACTCAGAAGAAAATAAACAAAAAAAATCATTATCGAAATAAATTTTTTTATAACACATTACAAAAAAAAATAAATTATTTTTAACAACACGCAAACACGAGGAAAAAACATATGTATAGCTTTAATTTTTTTAAACCAATGGAATCACAAAGTACAGGAATGGATTTTGGAAATTCAACAAATATGGATACAAAACCAAACGATGGTTTCTCTCCTACTGGATCTAGCGCAATACTTCTCTATGCAGCGACTTTTGTTATCTGTGCCATTTTTGTTGTATGCCGGTGTTATTTGAATCGCAGACAATCTGATGCAGTGACTACGTCGCCTACAACTCCTCGCCCTACTACTGCAGAAATGATTGCGAGTAGTAATTATGGTCGAAACGATGGAATAACAATACCTAATGATGATCCTAATCCTAGATCTGCAGCATCTCCATCAAATTTACCATCAACTTCAGATTTAAAATCACCAGCGAGCGCTGCTGCATCTCCCTCTTCTACAAATGAAACTCCAGTCGTTCCATTTAATCTTAATGCGGACATAGAAATAGGTACAGCAAATCCTGCAAATAGTCGCAGACGTACTCTTTAAAAAATAAAAATGTCATGCCAGCATTCAGCTGGCATGACAATGGTTTGATAAGAATTATACTGCTGCTACAGCTAACGTCGATCGTGGTTGTGATGATTGAGCTTCGCTAATGACTGCTGCATTGACTGCAGGAATAGCGGTCATAACAACAATTTGCTCTGCTGGTTTCTTCTTACCACCAAACATTCTGTGACAACAATTTTTATTTGAAGGCGCCGCAGTTGTTTTTAATTTTTCATAAGCAACAGTATCACCAAAACATTTATCAATTTGCTTATTAATTTGTTTCGCAATCGCAGTACAAATAAAACTTGTGATAAATACAGCTAATCCTAATGCCACACTTGAAGCATAAACAGGTAAAGCACATTCTTTCGATTGTGGATCATTCGCTTTATCACACCCTTCTGTTGCATCCATCCAATCTAAACCTGCTTGCGCAACGAGCTGCCACACGGTTCCACTGAACATACCCAATACAAAACTGATTATTTCTTGAAGGAATTTAACACCACTTTTTAAAGCATCAATGCATTGTTGTCGTACTTCTTTATCAGCAAGCGACATAAACGTCATTGTTATGATGTATTGCACAGCGGCTTCCATAGGCCCTGGTAAAACAGATGAAAAATAACCTGCTGCGCTATCGATTAATCCTAAACCTGCTGCAAGTTGAAGCCCCCATATTTGCGCAAGGTTCCAAAGAAGAATAGATGCAAGAGAAGCAAGTGCATAAGTAAATAACACGTACATGCCTTGTTTATTGCAATACACAGGATCTTCTTTTCGATATTTTGCAATCGCGAAATCAATCGCTAAAAAAACGCCGAATGCTGCAGCTAACCCTGCAAATCCAGCTATTAATTGCGTAATCCACGCACCCCATGCAATCGTTGCACCGGCTGTATTTAATCCCATTAAAAAAGGAAAGGTGTAATTTAATAATGTCGGAATTGCCCAGGGAATATCACGCCAAATTCCCATGGCGTATTGAATAGTAGAATTCCAAGGATATTTTTTTGTTTGATTTGTAGGCGCTGCATCAACAGTATCAGCTGATCTAATACTTATTCCTGTTTCTTGCCGTTGCATCTGATCTGAAGGAGAAGGTGCTGATGCTGCAATCTTATCAGTAGAAGCTCGAGGAGAATCACCGCCTGAGCGTGAAAGTTCTTCATACCTCACTACTGCTGAATTTGGATTTGAATTCGATGCACTTCTACTCATATCTCTTCACTCCTCGGTTGATAACAATACCCATATTATGAATTATTAATATTAAGGAAATATTAAGAAAAACCTTAAGATTTCCTTATGTCATGCCAGCATGCTTCTAGCTGGCATCCAGTGCCTTTAAATTAAAGTCACTGGATGCCACCTCTCGCAAAAAGCGCTCGGCTGGCATGACAATCTTAAATTTTACGTGCCAACGTCAAGCCATCCCCAATGGGAAGCATGCTAATAAATACCCTTTTATCCAGCACTATTTTTTCATTCAATTCCCGAATCGCCACCGTATTTTCATCCTTAATTTTTTCATCAATCACTTGTCCATCCCACAACGTATTATCAATCGCAATCAACCCACCCGGCCGCAACAATTTTAAAGAATATTCATAATATGCGTCATAATTTTTTTTATCGGCATCAATAAAAGAAAAATCAAATGTATTCGCTTCCCCTTTTTTTAATAACATTTCTAATGTTTCGGTTGCGGGTGCAAGATGCAAAGCAATTTTTTCAGATACATTCGCTGCTTGCCAAAATTTCAATGCGATTTTTGTCCATTCGCCATTGATATCACATGCAATCACTTTTCCATCTTTGGGTAAACCTAACGCAACAGAAAGCGCGCTGTATCCGGTAAATGTACCGATATCTAACGTTTTTTTCGCATGCATTAATTCAATTAATAAATGCATAAATTGACCTTGCTCGGGCGAAATCTGCATTTGCCCCATACTCATTTTTTGAGTTTGTTCACGTAATTGCTTTAAAACAGCCGGTTCACGCAATGAAATACGTTGGTAATAATCGTACAATTCATCTGTTAAATTCAGTGTTTTTGCAGACATTTCTTTTA
>JABDDA010000043.1 GCA_013287845.1 Gammaproteobacteria bacterium | reverse complement strand
ATTTTTTCCACCTGCACCACGACTGACAATTCCCGGTTGATGTCCCATTTTTTTAAAAAGTGACGCTAGCGCAATCACAAAAGGAGTTTTACCTGTTCCACCCACTGTAATATTTCCAACAACAATAATCGGAACAGAAAATTTTTTAGATTTTTTTATTCCTATTTGATAAAAAAATTTTCGCATTAAAATAATTAAAAAAAACACCCACGAGAATGGAATTAAAATAAATGTAAGCCACGTTAAAGAAGAATGATACCAGTGAGATTCAATATTAAATCTCATACTCAGGTTCTCTGAATTGCATTTTATACAATTTTGCGTAAACACCATCGAGCGCGAGTAATGCGGCGTGATTTCCCATTTCAATTAATTCTCCATTTTCCATCACGATAATATTATCTGCATTTTCTACGGTGGATAATCGATGTGCGATGACAAGTGTTGTGCGTGTACGCATTAAACTTTCTAATGCTTCTTGAATATAACGTTCAGATTCTGTATCGAGTGCGGATGTTGCTTCATCTAAAATTAAAATTGGTGCATTTTTCAAAACAGCGCGCGCAATGGCAATGCGTTGACGTTGTCCGCCTGAAAGTAATACGCCATTTTCTCCAATTAAAGTATGAATTCCTTTCGGCAATTCATTGATGAAATCCATTGCATAGGCTGCTGTTGCTGCATCTATAATTTCTTTTTCACTCACATCATTGAATCGCCCATACGCAATATTATTTGCAATGGTGTCATTAAATAAAACGACATGTTGCGAGACAGAAGAAAATTGTTGGCGTAATGAATTCAACGTTAATTCATGTGTATTAATTCCATCTAATAAAATTTCACCTTGATAATCAGAATAAAAACGTGGAAGCAAACTCACTAATGTTGATTTTCCACTGCCTGATCGTCCAACCAGTGCCGTCACTTTTCCTCGCTCCATTGTGAAAGAAATATTTTTTAAAACTTTCTTCTCTGGTAGATAAGAAAAATTTAAATTTGAAAATTCAACTTTTCCGTGTGCGCGTTTTAATGTGCGTGTACCAAAATCTTCTTCTACTTTTTCATCTAACAATTCAAAAACAGTTTGCGCGCCTGCGAGTCCTCGATGTAATTTACTTTGCATTGTTGTTAAATCTTTCATGGGTTTTAAAATCGCAAGCATCGCTGCCATGATAGAAACAAATCCACCGGGCGATAAAACAGAATTTGAAATATCAATCGCAGCAACAAACAATGTAATTGATAATGCAATCGCAGCAATCAATTGCACACCCGACACACTCCACGAACGTGCAGCGACCACTTTCATTTCACGTTGACGATTCGCACGCGCCGCTTTATCAAATTTTTCTTTTTCATATTGTTCACCACCAAATCCTCTGACAATGCGATAACCATCTAAATATTCTTCTGCGCGGTGAGTAAGATCTGCAATCGATTCTTGAATACTTAAACTTAAACGTCGCACACGTTTGCTTGTGACACGCATAATCACTGTGATCAGTGGAATTAAAATAAAATAAAGTAATGTGAGTTTCCAACTTGTTTTTAACATCACCACAATTAAACCTAAAATTAAAAATGTGGATTGCACCGCTGTGGTTAAAACATCTGCGCTTGCATTTGCAACCTGTTCAACACTGTAAACAACAATTGAAAGAATTTTTCCTGAAGTGGAATGATCATAAAAACGTGCTGGTAATTTTTGTAAATGAGAAAATAATTCTTGGCGTAATTGCATAATTACACTGCGCGAAACGAGTGCAATATTGTAATTTGAAAAAAAACTCGCGACCCCTCGCAAAACAAATACGATTAAAACGAGTACCGGCGCCCAACGTAAAAATTCATGATTGCGTTGAATCAATCCTTTATTTAAAAGCGGTTGAAGAAAATAAACAAACCATGCATCAATGCTGGAATAAATCATGCTGGCAAGAATTGCAATCGCAAGTGCAATCCAATATCGTCCGACATACGTCAGCAATCTTTGATAAATGGCCAATGGTTTGGGGTCAGACATACATTTACATCTCTTAAAAATGCGTTATCCTACCACACATCTAAAAAGGAAGGGACTATCATGACGCTTGAAACTATTATTGAATCTGCTTACGAAGATCGCGCGAAATTGACACCACAAAATGCACCGGCTGACATTAAAAATGCCGTACAAGAAACAATTGAATTACTCGATAGCGGAAAAAAACGTATCGCAGAAAAAATAAATAATGAATGGGTTGTTCATTCGTGGCTAAAAAAGGCTGTTTTATTGTATTTTCGTTTACATGGAAATGAAATGAGTTCAGCGGGCCCGATGCATTTTTACGATAAAGTTCCTTTAAAATTTCAAAATTATTCTGCAGAAGAAATGGCTGCATTAAATATTCGTGTTGTGCCTCATGCAATTGTGCGTAAAGGTGCATTTATTAATGCGAATACTATTTTAATGCCATCGTATGTAAACATTGGCGCGTATGTCGATACAGGATCAATGATTGATACGTGGGCAACTGTCGGATCATGCGCACAAATTGGAAAAAATGTTCATCTTTCAGGTGGTGTAGGAATTGGTGGTGTACTTGAACCGTTACAAGCCAATCCAACGATTATTGAAGATAATTGTTTTATTGGTGCACGTTCAGAAATTGTTGAAGGTGTGATTGTGGAAGAAGGTTCTGTGATTTCAATGGGTGTTTATATCGGACAAAGCACGCGTATTTATCATCGCGACAGTGGAAAAGTTTTTTATGGACGTGTACCAAAAGGGTCTGTGGTGGTTTCTGGAAATTTACCAAGTGTTGATGGAAAATACAGTTTGTATTGCGCTGTGATTGTAAAACAAGTCGATGCAAAAACGCGGGAAAAAGTGAGTATTAATGAATTATTGCGGGAAGCCAGTGCATGACACAAACATTAGAGCTCACACAATCACTCATCCGCTGCGCATCCGTCACACCGAATGATGCAGGTTGTCAAAAAATTATTTCTGAACGATTAAAAAAATTAAATTTTAAATTAGACCCTTTACGATTTGGTGAAGTTGATAATCTTTGGGCGCGATATGGAACAGAAGCACCGTTATTTGTTTTCGCAGGACACACCGATGTCGTTCCACCCGGCCCACTCGATGCATGGCAATCACCTCCGTTTAATCCAGACATTCGCGGAGAATTTTTATACGGACGCGGCGCAGCCGATATGAAAAGCGGACTTGCTGCCATGATTGTTGCAGCAGAAAATTTTATTCAAAAAAACCCTCATTTTAAAGGTTCAATTGCATTGTTAATCACAAGTGATGAAGAAGGACCCAGCATTAATGGCACACAAAAAGTCATTGAATGGTTAACCGCACAAAAAATTAAAATAGATTATTGCGTGATTGGTGAAGCCAGCAGTGAAAAAACAGTGGGCGATCAAATTCGTGTGGGACGACGCGGATCACTCGGCGCCACATTAAAAATTTTTGGCAAACAAGGCCACGTTGCATTTCCCACGCGCGCAGCGAATCCAATTCATTTAGCAGCTGCTGCGATTTCTGATTTAACAAAAGAAATTTGGGACAATGGAAATAATTCTTTTCCTCCAACCACTTTTCAAATTTCAAATATTCATGCAGGAACAGGCGCATTAAATGTGATTCCAGGATTATTGGAAATTGAATTTAATTTTCGATTTTCAACTGCTGTGACAATTAATGAATTACAAACACGTGTGATAAAAATGCTAGAAAAACACGGATTAGAATTTGATTTGCAATGGCGTACACCTGCACTTCCTTTTTTAACACAGCAAGGAAAATTAGTTGCTGCAACACAATCTGCCATTAAAAAAATGGTGAATATGGAAACACAACTTTCAACGGGTGGTGGAACATCCGATGGACGTTTCATTGCACCGACAGGTGCGGAAGTGATTGAACTCGGTCCTTGTAACGCGAGCGTGCATCAAATTAATGAGCATGTTCATATTCAAGAATTAGAAACATTGACGCGAATTTACGAAGAAATTTTAACGCAGGTTTTGAAATAATTTTAAAGTAAAAAGTTTTTGCGAGCGGAACCGAGCCGCGCGCGTAAGCAAGCGTGTACAAACTTTTTATTACCGAGAAATTATTTAGAACATACACGCTTGCTTACGCGCGCGGCTCGGTTCCGCTCGCAAAAATTTATTACTAGTTTCCGAACTGTGAATGCAATTATGTTGCGCGATCAAACTTTCTGATTTACGCTACACGCCCATTCAGGTCGGAGAGATGGCCGAGCGGTTTAAGGCGCACGCCTGGAAAGTGTGTGTACGTTGAAAAACGTACCGAGGGTTCGAATCCCTCTTTCTCCGCCAAAATTTTTTTAAAAAATTATGGCAGCAATGTTGGTCTCTTCGCAACGATCAGTTGTGAACCCCGCCAGGTCCGGAAGGAAGCAACGGTAGCGACAAATTCGGGTGCCGAAGTCAGGCTGATTTTTGCTGCCTCCAAATTAGGGAAAATAATGAGTTATCAAGTCCTCGCACGCAAATGGCGCCCGAAAAATTTCAACGAAATCGTGGGACAAGATTCCACATTACGCATGCTCAGCAATGCACTCGATAATGAACGTTTACATCACGCTTATCTTTTCACCGGCACGCGCGGCATCGGAAAAACCACCCTCGCCCGCATTTTCGCAAAATGTTTAAACTGCGAAAAAAAAATCAGCAGCACACCATGCAATAATTGCGATACCTGCAAAGCCATTGATGAAGGACGCTTCATTGATTTATTAGAAATTGATGCTGCATCACGCACCAAAGTCGAAGACACGCGCGAAATTTTAGATAATGTTCCTTACGCACCGACAGCAGGACGTTTCAAAATTTATTTAATCGATGAATCACACATGTTATCGACACACAGTTTTAATGCATTATTAAAAACATTAGAAGAACCTCCCGCGCACGTAAAATTTTTATTAGCTACGACCGATCCTAAAAAATTACCCATTACTATTTTATCGCGCTGCTTACAATTTCATTTAAAACGCGTTTCAATCGAAAATATTTCCGAACATTTAAAAAATATTTGTGAGGCAGAGAAAATAAATTTCGAACGCCCTGCATTAGAATTATTAGCACACGCTGCAGATGGAAGTTTACGTGATGCGCTCAGTTTACTTGATCAAAGCATTGCATATTGCAACAACACACTCGTTACAAAAGAAATTCGAAACATGTTAGGAACAGTGGAGCACGAAACATTATTTGAATTACTCAAAGCACTCGCAGAAAAAAATGGAAAAAAATTATTATCAGAAATTTCAAAACTCACAGAAGTGATTTCACAATTCGATCGATTACTCGAAGCATTATTATCTGTGTTACATAAAATTGCTGTGCATCAAACTGTTTCAGATGCACCCGCCGATGACATGATTAAACAACTTGCGAAAAATTTTTCCGCAGAAGACATTCAACTTTATTATCAAATTGCACTCATCGGACGCCGTGATTTACCTTACACACCGCATCCCGCACTCGGATTTGAAATGATAATGTTACGCATGTTGGCATTTCATCCTGCAACACACACAACGACCACTGAAAAAAAAATAATGGAACCACAAAAAATAACGGACACACAAAATTGGTCGCACATTTTATCTGAATTAAAATTAACAGGCATGGCACACGCGCTTGCATCAAATTGTGTGTTACAAAAAATATCTGACACCCATTTTGAATTTGCACTTTCTGAAAAACATCAACCGATGATGAATACCAATTTAATTGAACGCATTGAACAAGCACTCACACAACATCAACATCGCGCCATTAAAATAAAAATTATCATTACAAAAGATGAATTAAACACACCTGCGAAACATCAGCAGCAACAACAGCAAGAACGACTTGCAACAGCTACCTCTACCATAAAAAATGATTCAAACGTTCAGAAGATGATAGATATTTTTGATGCGACGCTGTCGACCGATTCAATTGTGAGTACAGATAATTGAGGTCTACGCACTGACTTGCTAGAATAGCCCTCTCAACTTTACACATCAGGAGACAACAATGAACAAACCGATGGCCGAAAAACCCGGCTTAAATGAATTAATGAAAAAAGCCCAAGAAATGCAGAAGAAAATGCAAGAAATCCAAAAGCAAATCGCGGAAATGGAAATCACAGGCCAATCCGGCGGCGGTTTAGTGAAAATTGTGATGAGCGGTCAACACTATGCAAAACGCGTCACATTAGATCCTTCTTTAATGAAAGAAGAAAAAGCGATTGTTGAAGATTTAATTGCAGCAGCGATTAATGATGCTTCTGAC
>JABDDA010000042.1:6333-7186 GCA_013287845.1 Gammaproteobacteria bacterium | reverse complement strand
CAGCTATTTCAATACAATGGGCAACAGAAGTGGATAATGAATTTCACGCGCGTTTTTCTGCCACGTCACGCACGTATCATTATTTTATTGATAATCATGCCATGCGTCCTGCATTGTTTCATAAACAACTCACATGGCATCCTCATTTATTAAATGAAAAAAATATGCATGCAGCCGCACAATATTTATTAGGTGAAAATGATTTTACTTCGTTTCGTTCATCTTTATGTGAATCAAAAACTCCGATGCGTCATGTGCAATTTATAAACGTGATTCGACAAAATCATTTTATTGTGATTGAAATTCGCGCGAATGCATTTTTACATCACATGGTGAGAAATATTGCCGGTGTTTTAATAAAAGTAGGGGAAGGGCAGCGTCCACCTGAATGGGTACAAGAAGTGCTTCATGCAAAAGACCGTAGTAAAGCTGCAGAAACTGCTGATCCATCAGGGCTTTACCTCACACATGTGAAGTATCCTAACCGTTATCCATTTTTGGATTTACGAAAGCCTGATTTCCTATTAAACTGTCACGCCAGCATTTAGAGTACACATTATGAATTGGTTTAAAAAACTTTTGCCCTCACGTATTCGTACGGAAACGATCACTAAAAAAGGTGTTCCTGAAGGCTTATGGTCTAAATGTGAAAAATGCAGTGCTGTTATTTATCGTTCCGAACTCGAAAGAAATTTATATGTCTGCACAAAATGTGATGCGCATATGCGTATTTCTGCACGACAACGTTTAACTTATTTTCTCGACCCCGAACCAAAGAAGAAATGAAAATTATTTGGGAAACACAGAAAATTTTAGAAGATAATTCAATTATGATTAATCCAACCGCGGTGCG
>JABDDA010000042.1:0-6323 GCA_013287845.1 Gammaproteobacteria bacterium | reverse complement strand
ATATAAAGATCGTCTTGTTGCAGCACAAAACGATACCAATGAAACAGAAGCATTAATTGTTATGAAAGGAAAATTAGAAGAACTACCTTTAATTGCAGCTGCATTTGAATATGGATTTATTGGTGGATCAATGGGTGCTGCGCTCGGTGAACGTTTTGTGCGTGGCGCAAATATGAGTTTAGAATTAAAAATTCCTTTTGTATGTTTTACAGCAAGCGGTGGTGCACGCATGCAAGAAGCATTAGTTTCACTCATGCAAATGGCAAAAACGAGTGCTGTGCTGGCACGATTATCAGAAGAAGGCATTCCCTTTATTTCTGTATTAACTGATCCTACGATGGGCGGTGTTTCAGCGAGCCTTGCTATGTTAGGCGACATTATTATTGCAGAACCCAACGCATTGATTGGATTTGCAGGTCCACGCGTGATCGAACAAATTATTCGTGAAAAATTACCAGAAGGATTTCAACGCAGTGAGTTTTTATTATCACATGGTGCGATTGATATGATAGTAGATAGACGTGAAATGCGATCATGTATTGCAAGATTACTTGCGAAATTAAATCGTCAGCGTAATATTAATTAAATTATTTTATGAGGTGATTTTATGGAAAAGAAAACTACGCAGCGGATTGTTGGTGTTTTTGTTGTGATTGCATTAGCAATTATTTTATTACCTTTATTGATGGGAGAAAGTGAAACTCCTGTTGAAACAGCAGAAAGAACGCCTGCTTCACAATTAGAAAATCCTGTGCTTCCCGATGCAAAAAATAATACGGCAGAAAATACTGCAACAAAAGACGCAACTGAAAATCCTTCTGCAACACAAGCTGAAAATACAACACAAAATACAAATAATTTATCATCTGAATCTGTTACAGCGGGATTAGTTCAAAATAATAAACAAATGGATTTTGCAGTACAAAATAAAAAACCAGCAGAAATAGCGCCTCCTGCAAATGAAAATAAAACAACTGCTGCAGAGAACAACAAATCAACTTCTACTCAAACAGCGGAAGTCGCTTCTGCTTCATCACAAACTAAAACAGAAACTCCTCCTGCAGCTGCAGAAAAAAATTCAGCCGTTGTCATTGCAGATAACAAACCTGTTACTACAGAAAATACAACACAAACACTAGAAAAAATTTCAGAAAAATTAGCTGTGAAAAAAGAACCTACTATTTCACCACCTAAACATACGCGTCCAATGAAAACAGCACGCGTTGCGCAAGTAAAAAGAGCAGCGTGGGTTGTGCAAATGGGTAGTTTCAAACAAAAAGAAAATGCAATTCGTTTAGTGAACTCATTACGCGCGAGTGGATATAAAGCATTTACAAAAGAATTTAAAACTGCGAAAGGTGATCGTGTACGTGTTTACGTTGGGCCTGCAGAAAATAAACCTTCAGCTGTATTGTTAGCAAGTAAATTAGAAGATAAAACAAAATTGAAAGGGATAGTAATCTCCTATAATCCATTAGAAATTTAATTTAGAAATTTAATTACGAAGGTTCCCTTCTCCCAATCGTTTTTCGCATTGGGAGAAGGGACAGGGATGAGGGTGTATGATTCAGCACGTTTTCACAATAAAAACTCCCGGCCGACAATTAATCAATATCACGAGAGAAATTACTAATTTTGTGAAGAATGCAAAAATTGCAACAGGACTTTGCAATATATTTTTACATCACACGAGTGCATCACTTATTATTTGTGAAAATTCAGATATCACCGTACAAGAAGATTTAGAAAATTTTATGAAACGTTTAGCACCTGATAGTTCATCGCAGTATGCACATTCTGTCGAAGGACCTGATGATATGCCTTCACATATTCGAAGTGTGTTAACGAGTAATTCAATTAGTGTTCCCATTACCAATCATCAGCTCGCGTTAGGAACGTGGCAGGGGATTTATGTGTGGGAACATCGGCTCGCATCGCATGAAAGAAAAATTACAGCTACGATTATCGGTGAAATTTAAAGTATTTGCGAGCGGATCCGAGCCGCGCGCGTAAGCAAGCGTGTACAAACTTTGTGTACCCGAAAAATTATTTAGAATATACGCGCTTGCTTACGCGCGCGGCTCGGATCCGCTCGAAAAAAGTTCTTTCAGTATTTTTTTATTCTCGTCACAAACTAGCACACTTCCTTTTTCATGCCACGCCCCTAACACCGTGCGTGTCGCAGATAATCCATTCAAATTAAAATGTGAAACACCTTCACGATGCGTGTGCCCGTGAATTAAATGTTGCACGCGATGTTTTTGCATGACACGTTCCACTTCACTTTGCGTCACATCCATAATGTATTCCGCTGCCGTACTCGTGTGCGCTTTACTTTGTTCTCTTCCTTTTTGTGCTAATGCTTTTCTTTTCTCTAATGATTTCCACAAAAATAATTTTTGAAAAATAATATTACGCGCTTTTTTTCGAAACTGTTGATATTTCACATCTTGCGTACACAAAGTATCACCGTGCATTAAAAGAGTAGGCGTGCCTGCAATATTAATTACAATTTCATCGGGTAATAATTCACATCCCGTCATACGAAAAAAATTTTTCCCTAATAAAAAATCTCGATTGCCATGCATGATAAAAATTTTTAATTTTTTTTCAGACGCTTTTTTAAGTGCATTGATTATCTGTAAATTAAATTCTGTTAAATCATCATCGCCTATCCACAATTCAAATAAATCTCCCAAAATATAAAGGGTATGTTCAGAATGCGCGATTTCCTGCAGAAATTTCATCAAAATATCAGTGATATCAGGGCGTGTTGCTTCTAAATGTAAATCTGAAATAAAAAATTGGGTCATGCCTATTCCATCTTGTCAATACTATAAAATTGCAATTATTGGCTATAATTAAAGTATGAAACGGAGGAATTTACAATGAAATTACTGCTTCCTCATCCCGATACCCTGTCTCTTTGGCGCAAGATTATACACGAGGCAGAAGCAGTTTGTTCGGTCACTTTAACTGAAATTTTAGAATCGCATTTGGCGCATCTTTTATTTCGATACACCAATAAACCCGAACTCGCAAAACAAATTTTAGCATTAGAATTTTTAAATGGTGTTGATCTTCCTCCGCATCAACGAGAAACCGCATTGCAAGAAGTAGGCGATAAATGTTTATTAGTCTCAGGATTATTTCCTAAGCTCGCTGAAAAAAGACACGTAAAAATAGGGTATTTTGTGAATTTAGGACGATCTGCGTATTCCAGCATTTCACACAATGAAGAAGATTTTTATGACAATTTATCGCGTTATTTTGTTCCGATGATGGATACACTGCAATCGATTCGTCATTATTCTTCGGAATTTCCTGATCTATTACCATTAGATGCGTATGAATTATGGCATGAAACAGGCAGTCAACGTGCCTTAAAAACCCTTCAGATTTATACTCGCGCAACACCTATTTCGATAAAAAAGCTGCTATAATAACGCGAAAAACGAGGCCTTCTTAAATGAACTCCAGCAAACTTCCTTTCACGCGAGCAGAATTTGATGAGCGTTACAAAGCATTTTGCGTACGCATTGATGAAAAAGCAGAACCACTGAAAGTACCTGATTATTTATTAGCGCTCGAAGCAAAAACCGTACTTAATCCTACAAAATTACCCGCTGAAAAAGGCGAGGTCGTTAAATTATTGCGAGATGCAAATGATTTTTTTGCTTCAATGTCGCGAGCAGGGGAAATAGGATCAGCTGATTATAATCCTTATCTTAAACTTTTTACTGATAATGCGATGCATACTGAATTAGCCACGAGTGCAAAAAATTATTTAACTTTTCATGAAAATCTTTTTCGGATGTATTTTTGGGCGGCTGCGCAAAAGACGCCATCAAAATCAAACTTCCCTTCTCTAGAAGAACATTATTCCAAAGGCCACGCTATTCAGAAAAAAATAATAGAACAAGCTTTTTGGGTGATACGCGCTTCTCAAGCAATGACTCAGCTATCTCAACAAGAACGTTTATTATATTTTCTGTTTCGATTACAAAATATTTTAAAAGAAGTCAGTCCCTATCTTTCAGGTTCTACGGATTTAATAGGGAAATTTTTAAACGGATACGGAAATACATGGACTGCATACAAAGATTCTTTTAATAAAAAAACACTTGATGAAAAATGGCCGCATTCAAAAGATTTCCTTGCAGCTGTTCAAAAAGCAGGATTGAGCTATAAGGGGGATATGCGTATCCTCAGAGATGAATGCACCTGCTCAACCTGTGAAAGAAAATTTGCTCAGTGGAATGTGTGGGATGATCCCGCACAAAAACACGTGCATTCTCCTCAGCTAGAATTAGTTATACGTATTCATAAAGAATATCAATTATCAAACTTAGCTGTTGTACAAATTTCTAATAATTTTGTCAGTTATTTTTATCCTATTACTCAATTTGACGATGAAAAAAACCAAGCTGCTTTTGATAAACTGTTTTGCTTTTTTTTCATGTACTGCAATGAACGTCAAACTTCTTTAGAAAAGCAAGGCATTATTTACAATACAACCACATGCGCAATCATGATTCCCATTGCTGTATTTGAAAAATTAGAAAAAGAACTTCAACAAAAAGCAATTGTGAAATTGTTTCATCAAAGTGGAAAATTAGTCGGGATAGATAATAATGCAGAAGTGGTAGGTGAGCAGGTACATTATTCTTTTGATGAAAAACAAGCAGATCATTTTTTTGCACTGATGCGTATTTTTGTTGCGTATACTGATAGCAAAGGCATTGATGCAAAATCTGTTTTTTCTTATGAAAGAAATAGTACAAAAAAAATGACAGCTACTTTTTCTGCTATTTATTCGATTGCTGAGGCAAAAACGTTTAATGGTCCCGAGTATGGTCCCGAGTTAGATTCAGAACCAAAAAACCCGTTGGAAAGAACAATAAGAAGTGCTCCACGATTTAACTTAATACTCGATTATAGAGCATCAAAAATATTGCTATTATTAGAAAAATATTTTCCTAACGTGATTGCACCGATTATTCTTTGTAGTCTAAATGCGCATTACGCTTCTTTTCCTCAATACGCTTCACTTTTTGCACCACCTAAATCCTCTGACACCGCAGAATCTCCCACAGATGATCTAACAATAGCTGTCGTCCCTAGGAAAAAAAGCTGATTTCTCGCGAATGATCTACTAAAATACGCGCCTCGAAGATGTCATGCCAGCCGAGCGCTTTTTGCGAGAGAGGTAAGCATCCAACTTTTAATAAAGTCACTGGATGCCAGCTAAAAGCATGCTGGCATGACACAAATAAAGGAGTACGCTTCATGCGTTTAGTGTTATTAGGTTGCCCTGGAGCTGGAAAAGGGACGCAAGCCAAATTTATTAAAGAACGATTTTCTATTCCACAAGTTTCAACAGGGGACATGTTACGTGCAGCAACACAAGCCGGCACGCCATTAGGATTGCAAGTAAAATCCATTATGGATGAAGGAAAATTAGTACCTGATGACATTATGATTCAACTCGTTAAACATCGTATTCAAGAACCCGATTGCAAAAATGGATTTTTATTAGATGGATTTCCTCGAACCATTCCTCAAGCAGAAGCACTGAAAAAAAATCACGTGCATTTAGATTACGTCATTGAAATAACTGCTGAGGAAGAAGAATTAGTAAAACGTTTAAGTGGACGACGCACACATCCTGCATCAGGACGTGTTTATCATGTTCTTTATAATCCTCCTAAAATAGAAGATATCGATGATGTAACAGGCGAACCGCTTATTCATCGTGTCGATGATTATGAAGAAACCATCCGCAAACGATTACGCATTTACCACCAACAAACAGAGCCACTTGTCAACTACTACCAAAACATGGCAATTAATAATACTCTAGACGGACCGGTCTATATCAAGATTGATGGTGTAGGTCCTGTAGAAGAAGTCAGGAATCGAATTTTTTCCGCATTGAAAAAATAGGAGAGCACGACATGGAACGCTTCAAATGGATAGTAGTGATAGTAGTTGCGGTAACAATGGGAATGTTTTCTTTTATCAGTAGAGCAGAGACAAGTTCTCCTGTGGGATATTGGAAAACAACAGATGAAACAGGAAAAGTAAAAAGCATCATACAAATTTTTCAAACATCTGATAATACACTTGTTGGAAAAGTCGTTAAATTTTATCCCGAACAAAATGTTTGCACGGCATGTACCGATCAACGACGCAATCAACCTGTTGTTGGAATGGTTATTCTTTCGAGCTTGCAACAATCAGAAGGCCGATGGAACAAAGGTGAATTTTTAAATGTAGAAAATGGAAAAAATTATAATTGCTCAATTAAACTTGGAGAAAAT
>JABDDA010000041.1:130-7400 GCA_013287845.1 Gammaproteobacteria bacterium | reverse complement strand
CCACATGTTTTTCCTTTACCTGAACCAATTCCTCTTCCTAAACGTTTTGCAGGTGTTTTAGAACCAGGTGCTGGTTTTAATGAATTCAAATTCATTTCTATTCTTCCTCTACTAATAACAGATAATTCACTTTTCTAATCATGCCGCGATTGCATGCATTATCTGGAACAATGACTGTGTGGCGTAATCTGCGTAAACCTAATCCTTTCACACATTGCTTATGTGTCGGCTGTGTTTTTACAGTGCTTTTTACTAAAGTCAGTTTAATGTGTTTTCCACTGCTTTTTTCTGCGGTTTTTTTTGCAGTCGCTTTTTTAGCTGTGGTTGTTTTTTTACTTGTTGGCATCGCTTGCTCCAATAATGGCTTCTAATGTTTTTCCGCGTTTCGCAGCGATGTTTTCAGGTGTTGTAATACTTTGTAATGCTTTTAATGTTGCGCGTACAACATTAATAGGATTTGTTGATCCAATAATTTTTGCTAAAACATTTCTCACACCTAACACTTCGCAAACAGCGCGCATTGCACCACCCGCAATAATTCCTGTACCGTCGGATGCAGGTTTCATGAAAACTTTTGTTGCGCCATGTTTACCAAGAACTTGTGAATGTAATGTTCCATTTTTTAAAACAACATGACTCATGTTTTTTCGTGCGCTTTCTAATGCTTTTTGAATTGCAACAGGAACTTCACGTGCTTTACCACGACCAATTCCAATGCGACCGTTTCCGTCACCTACTACCGTGATTGCAGCAAAGCTAAAAATTCTTCCGCCTTTTACTACTTTTGCATTACGAGAAACAGCAACTAACCGTTCTTGTAAGCCATCACTTTTTGTCATTCGATCAAAACTCATAAATCAGCCCTTTCTTAAAATTCTAATCCGCCTTCGCGTGCAGCATCTGCTAATGCTTTAATGCGGCCATGATAATTAAATCCAGAACGATCAAACATGACTTGTTTGACGCCAGCATCTTTTGCTCTTTCAGCTACTAATTTTCCTACTAATTTCGCAGCTTCAACATTACCTGTAGATTTTGCTTTTCCTTTAATTTGTTTATCCAGCGTAGAAGCTGCTGCTAATGTTTTTGCTCCATCTGAAGAAATAACTTGTGCATAAATATGACGTGGTGTTCTGTGTACGCAAAGACGCACTGTTTCTTTTTCTCTTGCTAACATGCGAGAGCGTTTTGCTCTGCGTAATCTTGATTCTGTTTTTTTCATCATGATGAAATACCTTTATTTCTTCTTCGTTTCTTTCAATTCAATTCGTTCATCTGAGTAACGAATCCCTTTTCCTTTGTAAGGTTCGGGTCCACGAAATGCGCGGATACTTGCAGCAACATGTCCGACTAATTGTTTATCTGAACCTTTAATTATAATTTCTGTTTGGCTTGGTGTTTCAATCGTAATACCTTCTGGTGCGGTATAAGTGACTGGATGTGAAAATCCAAGTGTTAAATTAAGTTTTCTTCCTTGCGATTGCGCGCGATATCCAACGCCGACTAAAATTAATTTACGTTCAAATCCTTTAGAAACTCCGAGAACCAAATTATTTATTTTTGCACGCGTGGTACCCACGATAGAATTATATAATCGTGCACCTGATCCACTGCGACAATATCCACCTTTTTCATTGGAATGAATTGTTAAATGATTTCCTTCCATATTAATTTGCACAAAAGGATGAATAGGAAATACAGCATGCCCTTTGGGCCCTTTAATAGAAATTTCTTGTTGCGCAATTTTCACGTCAACTCCGGGAGGAATAACGACAGGTTTTTTACCGACTCTTGACGTTGTTTTCATGTGACGTATCCTCTACTCAACTGTACACAACACTTCGCCGCCTAACTTTTGCGTGCGAGCTGTTTTTTCTGTCATGACTCCTTTTGGTGTGGAAACAACTGCAATTCCCATTCCACCTAAAACAACTGGAAGTTCACGACTACTCTTATAAATACGTAAACGAGGACGACTGACTCGTTCAATTTTTTCAATCACGGGTTTTCCTTGAAAATATTTTAGGAAAACTTTTATTTCTTTTTTTTGTCCTAATGAGATGGTTTCAAACGATTGAACATAACCTTCTTGCACTAGTACATTTAATATCGCTTCTTTTATTTTAGAATGCGGCAAATTAACGCTTACGTGTTTCACTGCTTGCGCATTACGAATTCTAGTAAGCATATCTGCAATTGGATCTTGCATTGACATTGTTTTCTATCCTCTTTTTACCAGCTTGCTTTATGCATGCCAGGAACAAAACCATTCATCACCGCGCCTCTCATGTGAATTCTGCAAAGTCCTGTTAGTCGATTGTAGGCTCTGGAGCGACCGCACAATCTGCAACGATTACGTTGACGACAACGACTCGAATCACGAGGCAATGTTTGTAACTTTTTAACAGCTTCCATGCGCTCTTCATCATTGAGATTCATATCAATAATGGTCGCTTTTAATTTTTTACGTTTTTCATTATGTCGTTTATGTGCAGCGACACGTCTTTTTTCACGTTCAATCATGGATCGTTTTGCCATAAATTATCCTACTTCTTTTTCTTTAAACGGAAAGTTAAATGCTTCGAGCAATGCAAATGCCTCTTTATTTGTTTTTGCAGAAGTTGTAATCGTGACATCTAATCCTCTCACCGCATCGATTTTGTCATATTCAATTTCAGGAAAAACAATTTGCTCTTTAAACCCTAAACTATAATTACCACGACCATCGAATGATCGTGCACTTAATCCACGAAAATCTCGTACACGTGGTAATGCAATCGAAATTAATCTGTCGAGAAATTCATACATGCGCGGTCCACGTAATGTGACTTTGCATCCAATCGGCCAACCTTCTCGAACTTTAAATCCTGCAATCGATTTTCGCGCTAATGTCATCACTGGTTTTTGTCCGGCAATTTTTTCAAGATCGCCCATTGCAGCAGTAATCACTTTTTTATCTTCCATTGCTTCGCCTACACCCATATTCAGTGTAATTTTTTTAACGCGCGGCACTTGCATTGCTGACTTATAGCTAAATTTCTTTTTTAATTTTGCTACAACTTCTTTTTGATAAAATTCATTTAGTCTTACCATGGTCTTGCCCCATTACACGTCAATCACATTACCTGTTGTTTTAAAATAACGAACACGTTTTCCATCTTCTAATACTTTAATGCCTACGCGACTGCCTTCATCAGAAGCCGTGTCGTATACCATCACATTAGATTTGTGAATAGGCATTTCTTTAATTGCAATTCCACCACGCTCATTTGCGTTTGGATTTGCTTTAATATGCTTTTTAACCGTATTAATGCCTTCAATAATTAAATACTCGCCTTTTCGTACTACTTTTAAGACGTTTCCTTTTCTACCTTTGTCTTTGCCGGCGATTACAATAATTTCATCGCCTTTTTTTATTTTACGCATTTTAAAATTCTCTCTGTTAAATCACTTCAGGAGCGAGGGAAATAATTTTCATAAAATTCTCACCACGTAATTCTCGAGTAATTGGCCCGAAAATTCGTGTCCCAATCGGTTGCATTTGTGCATTCAACAATACAACTGCATTTTCATCGAAGCGTATGATTGAACCATCAGGACGTCTCACACCTTTACGTGTTCTTACAATCACTGCGTTTAATACTTCCCCTTTTTTTACTTTGCCGCGAGGAATCGCTTCTTTCACACTGACTTTAATCACATCGCCAATGTTTGCATAACGACGACGTGACCCGCCCAATACTTTGATACACATAACGTGACGTGCACCACTATTATCCGCCACATCTAAAACCGATTGCGTTTGTATCATAAACTCTTACTCCACAACTTTTATGGCGGAAAGAAAAGTCGCCAATTCTAACATGCCTTATTAAAAAACAAATAATTATTTACAACTATTTACAAAAAGATTAGCGGAATTTATTCAGCAAGTTCTCTTTCTGCTTTATTTATAATTTCAACTAATACCCAATGCTTGCTTTTAGAAATGGGTCGGCTTGGTTTAATCATAACGAGATCGCCTATTTTGCAAGTGTTATCTGCATCATGGGCATACATTTTAGAAGTGCGTCGAATATATTTTCCGATAGGATGTTTTACTTTGCGCTCTACTTCTACAACGATGGTTTTATCCATTTTGTCGCTGACCACTTTCCCAATCACTGTGCGATGCACTGTTTGTTTTTGTTCTATCATATCGATGAACCTTCTTTTTCTCTTAAAATAGTTTTGATGCGAGCAACTGTTCTTCTAATTTCTTTGAACATATGTGTTGGTGAACCGGTTTGTTGTCCCGCTTTTTGAATGCGTAAATTAAATTGTTCTTTTAATAAAGCAATCAATTCAGTTTTTAATTCATCAACAGATTTTTTTCTAAGTTCTATAGCATTCATTACATGATCGTCCGCGCTTCAAACACTGATTTCACCGGCAACTTAGACCCTGCCAATTTGAGTGCGAGGCGTGCAATATCTTCTGGCACACCTTCAATTTCAAACATCACTCGACCTGGCTGAACAAGCGCCACCCAATATTCCACATTTCCTTTACCTTTACCTTGACGTACTTCTAATGGCTTTTTAGTAATCGGTTTATCAGGAAAAATTCGAATCCAAATTCTTCCACCGCGTTTAAGATGTCTCGACATTGCACGTCGTGCTGCTTCTAATTGACGTGAAGTAATTTGGCCTAATTCAGCGGATTTTAAGCCATATTCACCAAAGCTCACACGATTACCGCGTGTTGCAACACCACGATTACGACCTTTAAACTGCTTACGAAATTTTGTTCGTTTAGGTTGTAACATGATTATTTCTCCTGCTTCGCTGAAGTTTTGGTATCTGTTGTTGTTTCAGTTTGCTGTTCTTTATCACCAATCACTTCGCCTTTAAAAATCCATACTTTTACGCCAATCACACCATACGTTGTCATTGCTTCTGCGGTACCATAATCAATATCTGCACGTAAGGTATGTAATGGAACGCGACCTTCGCGATACCATTCACTGCGTGCGATTTCTGTTCCACCTAAACGACCACTCACACAAATTTTTATTCCTTTTGCGCCTAAACGAATAGCTGTAGTAACAGCACGTTTCATTGCACGACGGAACATCACACGTTTTTCTAATTGTTGCGCAACAGATTCAGCTACTAATTTCGCATCCAATTCTGGTTTGCGAACTTCTTCAATGCTGACATGAACAGGAATATTTAAAATTTTGCTGATTTCATCGCGCAGTGTTTCAATTTCTTTTCCGCTTTTACCAATAATCACACCTGGACGCGCTGTATAAACTGTAATTTTTGCATTGCGTGCAGGACGATCAATTTGAATTTGACTCACGCCTGCTTGTGCGAGTTTTTTGCGTAAAAATTCGCGCACTTTAATATCTGCACAAAGTGTATCTGCGAAATCTTTTGATTTTGCGTACCACCGTGATGACCAATCTTTAACGATTCCTAATCGTATCCCTGTGGGATGTACTTTTTGTCCCATTATTTTTTCTCCTCATCAGAGACTATGATTGTAATGTGGCACGTCGGTTTTAAAATTTGACACCCACGTCCTTTTGCTCTTGGATGCATGCGTTTATAATTTGGGCCTTGATCGGCATACACACGTGTTATTTTTAATTCATCAATATCTGCGCCTGCATTGTGTTCTGCATTTGCAATTGCAGATTCCAATACTTTTTTCACAACCGCTGCTGCACGTTGTGTGTGAAAGCGTAAAATATCTAACGCGCGATCAACAGGTAATCCACGAATTTGATCGCAAACCAATCTGCATTTTTGTGCAGATAATCTTGTAAATTTCAATCTTGCTGCGACTTCCATTATTTACCCTCCGCTGCTGATGATCCTGATGCTGCAGGAGGTGAACCTGGAGGAGCGCCTGCTGTGCCACCTGCAGGTGCGCCTGATTTTTCATCTTTCACTTTGCGATCACCAGAATGCATTTTAAATGTTCGTGTTGCTGCAAATTCACCTAATTTATGTCCCACCATATTTTCGGTGACATAAATAGGAACATGTAATTTTCCATTGTGAATCGCAATGGTGAGCCCTACCATTTCTGGATAAATCACTGAACGACGTGACCATGTTTTGATAGGCTTTTTATTATTAGACGCAACAGCTTCTGCCACTTTTGCAGCTAAGTGGTGATCGATAAATGGTCCTTTTTTTACTGAACGCGGCACTACAAACCCCCATTCTTAAAATTAACGTTGTCTTTCTCTTGCATGCACGATGTATTGTGTTGTGCGTTTATTCTTTCTTGTTTTATAACCCTTGGTTGGGACACCCCATGGACTGACTGGATGTCTTCCGCCTGATGTTTTACCTTCACCACCACCGTGTGGGTGATCAATTGGATTCATTGCAACACCTCTCACTGTTGGACGAATACCTCGTCGACGTGTTGCACCCGCACTGCCTAATGAACGTAAATTATGTTCCGCATTACTCACTTCACCCATCACTGCTGAACAATCCGATAACACTTTTCTCATTTCGCCTGAGCGCAAACGTACTGTTGCATAAATGCCATCACGCGCGATCAATTGAACGGAAGCCCCTGCACTACGTGCAAGCTGTGCACCTTTTCCAGGTTTTAATTCAACACAATGAATCGTTGAACCAATTGGAATATTCGCGAGTGGTAAACAATTTCCAACTTTGATAGGAACATCTGTACCCGAACAAATATCATCGCCCGCTTTTATTCCATTGGGGGCGATAATATAACGTCTTTCCCCATCGTTATAAAGCACTAATGCAATATTTGCACTGCGATTTGGATCGTATTCCAATCTTTCA
This sequence comes from Gammaproteobacteria bacterium, assembly GCA_013287845.1. GTDB lineage: Bacteria > Pseudomonadota > Gammaproteobacteria > DSM-16500 > DSM-16500 > JABDDA01. Next base: position 576 of record JABDDA010000041.1, on the reverse strand, counting down.
ACGCGTGCAGGAATTCCTGCTTTATCGCGTTTAAAATCAATAATTCTATATTTTTGCTTATGGCCGCCACCGATGTGCCGGCAAGTAATTCTGCCTTGATTGTTACGTCCACCTGTTTTGTTTTTGCGAACAACTAAAGGTGCATGCGGATCGCCTTTATGTAATTCCTTATTGACGACCTTCAAAACAAATCGTCGTGCAGGTGATGTGGGTTTCGTTTTAACTAATGCCATAAAAATATCTCGCTTTATTTTGAGCCTGCTAATTCAATTTGTTCGCCTTCTGCCAAGGTGACGTACGCTTTTTTCCAAGCTTTGCTATATCCTTGAACTTGAGCAAATCGCTTTGGTTTAGATTTTACATTTACAATTCTTACTTTAATTACTTTTGTTTTAAATAATTGTTCTACTGCTTTTTTTACTTCATCTTTTGTTGCAGAGCTTAAT
>JABDDA010000041.1:0-120 GCA_013287845.1 Gammaproteobacteria bacterium | reverse complement strand
CAAAAACATATTGCCTGTCTTGATTCATGCGCGTTGCTTTTTCTGATAAATGCGGCGCTAAAATAATTTTTAATAAACGTTCTTCATTCATCATGCGAGTGACTCCTCAAGTTGTTTAAG
>JABDDA010000040.1 GCA_013287845.1 Gammaproteobacteria bacterium | reverse complement strand
AATTTTGTTTCGGTTTTTGTTTCTGTCAAAATGGATCTCCAGCGTGAATGCACCCAATGATAAAGAGCCGAATTCTATCAGAGATGCTATATATATTGCACCACGCCCTGCTTTCCAATAATATTCGTGTTCTTTCCTTTCCGTGACGCCGACGTAGCTCAGTTGGTAGAGCAACTGATTCGTAATCAGTAGGTCCCCCGTTCGATTCGGGGCGTCGGCATATTACATTTATATTGAAATACAGCTGTCACTTATTTACGGCTCGAATACACTACGTCCCACAAATGACTTCTAATTTTTTCTTGCGCAGGCAGAACGAGTTGTTGACGCAAATTAAATAACGTTGATTTATTTTCCGCATAGCGTGGAGTGTTCAACAAAATATTGAATATTCCTTCAATACCTTCAGAAACACCAGGATCACGACTCAGACGATTATCTGATACAACCAAAAGAAGCGCTTTCACATCAGCTGAATAAAAATAAACACCAGGTTTTTCTAAAGTCCGTTTTATCGTTGCACGAAAAAATTCTACGTGTAAAAGAAAATCAAGCGCAAATATATCCGCGATGTTACCTTCTTTCGGAATTTTTGCAGATGCGATCTGAGAAAATTTTTCTTCATAAGGATGCGCAACACGCTCTACTGTTTTTTCTTTATTAACAAGTTCGAATCGAGAATACCAACCAGAAAGTTGAAATTTCTTAGATAACTCAGTATAAAGTTCATCGACCAATTCTTTAAATCCGGTACGCGCTTGATAAATCGCCTCTCCTTCTTTAGAAATTTCAGGATCATTAAAACTTTCAAGTCTCTTTTCTTCTATTTGGAATCGAAATTTTACAACTGTTTCGAGAATTTTATTAAAATCTTCTTCATTGTTGAGTGGCTGTCCCGCTGTTGCTTTTCTACATTCTGCATTTACTTTTTCAATAAATTTTTCTAAAGAAATAGGCGCTTCTTTTTTATCTTCAACTGCTTGGGTTGGTTTTTTTTCATCGATGCTAATAGGCGTTTCTTTTACATCAGCATCACGTAATTTTTGCGAAACTTGCAAATGAAAACTCGGTTTGTAAATAATTTTTTCTTCCATTTCATTTGCTAATTTTTCATCGCCGCGTATTCTGACTTTATTAATACGACGCAAAGCATGCTGTATTTGTTTGCGTGATAGACGTGTACCTAACATAGTCTTGCTCTCCTCATGTTGTACAACTATTTAAGTTGACGAAGTACAGCTAAAACAGATTCTCTTGAATGATCAATTTCTTTGCTGACTTTATCAACAGCTTCTTCATTCGTTTTTATTTTTGTCCAATTATTCCCCCAAACATCAATTAACATTTTTACTTGAGTGGGAATGGGTGATGGCAATAACTGACTGAGATCACTGATACGCGCAACATGACTCCAACCAAGATAAGAATTACCCATCATACTATTAGGTTGATAATGACCATAATTAATCACAACTTGAAGATCGCCCAGTTCTTTTAAAACTTCAAATGCAGCGGTGCGAGTATTTCTATTTTTTTCAGTTTGTTCATTGCGCCAAGTATTGTAATACAACGCACTGATAGCAATTGCAAGACTGAGCAGTGCAATGAAATTATTTTTAATTTGATTTGGAATTGTGATCATTTTCATGCGCAATTTGTAACATGATTTATATTTTCGTACAATTTATTTTTTATTTACACTTGCAACTGGAGCTGATATTGCAGCAGCATCATTATCGGAATTTGAATAGTTTTCCCAATCACTATCACTGCTCAATGTTGCTGATAATTTTTCCCAATCATCATCTGATGCAGCACCGTTGCTATTTGTTGGTGACGCGACACTTGATAAAGATTCTGATTTCGAATCACCAAATGCAGCTGCCATTGTTTTTGAATCGGAATGAACTGCGGAATTTGCTGATAATTGCCCAGCAATTGCTTTAGTATCTGATTTGTTTTGTCGTTGCTTTAGTTGTCGCTCTATTTGCCGCTCAGCTTCAGCTAAGTTACAAGACTCTAAAATTTTTGAAAACTGATCTCTTGTTATTTGATTTGCAAAAAGTTCGCGCGCAGCAGAGCCGATAATTTTTGCTAACTTATCTCCAAACGCAAAATCTTCTTGTAAATCTGAATGACTTGTTTCTGAATTCGTAAGCATATTAACCTCGTCAGATTAGTTATGATTGATGCGAGATAATATATAAAGAATCGCGTTAGTACAATTTTTTTTAACTTAAAATACCTATTCTTTAAGTGCTTTTATTATTTTATTCACATCTTCTTCAACAGAAATAGATTCTATCGTCAGTGTCGCAACCTTTTCAAATAAACTATCACGCTCACGATGTTGTTTATCTAAAAATGTTTTTAGATCAGCGATTGGAAGTAATGGCACTCGACCACCTTTCATTCGCTCAATTTGTGTGGGCGTTGAAACTTTTAAATAAATAACAAATTCTGAAGATAATAATTTTCTATTTTCTTCTGTCGCGATTACGGCTTCTTCCAATAACACTACAACATGTTCTTTATTAATATAATGAGAGATTATTTCAGCTTCACATCGATGAAATGCTTCTTCACCCTGCTTTCCTAAAATTTCATTTAAACTTCGTCCGATGTAACGTTCTAAACTTGGATTAGCATCGATATAGTGCCAACCTAATTTTTTAGCTAATGCTTCACTGAGTAATGCTTTGCCGGCGCCCATGTGACCGACGATGAAAATGCGTTTGGGTTTGATCATGTTGATATACCCTTTATATTAATATCCAAGTAAAAAATGTAATTATACAAATGATTCAAATTATACTACGAATAAATTAGTGATGTAATGATTAATGGTAGCACTTGACTCCGTTATTTCTTATTATTTTTTGCAGCAGACAATTTATTTTTCATTTGGTCGATAAGATTGGGATCAACAGGAATAGCATTGCGAGAAGCACAGAAAGATTTTATTCCTGCAATAAAATTTTTCTCGAATATACGACCACTATCACCAGTAAAAAATTTAGTGTTATTATTTTTCCAATTTAAATTTTCACATAAATCTTTCATATGAAAAATAATATCGGTATACGCCATTTCACCTGGAATATGTAAATCTTTTCTATCTGAAAAACCAGAGAAATAAGCATACACCTTATCTCTTCCAAGCACCTCATGGAAAAATGTAATAAAAAAAGGAGAATAATTTTTTTTAAAATTAGTTGGCGCGGTTCTATCTGCATAAGCGGCTAAATCATAGCAGTAATACAGCTCAAAATTTCGTAACAAAACATCTCTGTTATAAAGTTCAAACGGTGTCATGGGAAAAGGTTCAGTAATATCCGAATCAACCCATCGAGGAGTTTCAAGATGCGGATCTGCACCTCTTTTTAATAACATATCGATTATTTTATTTTGGCGTAACATGCATGCCCAATGAAGAGCTGTTAATCCTCTACCATCTTTTGCAAAAATATTTACATCAGGATGCGCACACAGTTCCTCTGCAATTCTCATATTTCCTTTTCTTAACGCTAATAACAAGGGTGTGTTACCTAAAGATGCTGCATTAATTAATTCTTTTTTAGCATCTTCTTTAATATATTGCAGCGCCAGTGTTGTTTGATTTAAATCTATTGCGGTATGTAATTTAGTATTGCTAAGAACAGGATCTGTTTTGCTAGTCTTAGCATCGGTGGTTTTAGAATCTTTATTAGAAGCAGTCATTTTATATTCCTCAATTTTATTAATATTTTAACATTAAAATAAAGATGCAAATTTATTCAGGTAATGCAGGCAAAAACATCGCAATTATAATTGCGATGATGCACGGTAAAATAATTTTGATAATGTTATTTTGTTTTTTAGAAAAATAACGCATCAGTAAAGTTCCGCACAACAAACTTGTCACACCTGTTAATATTCCCAATAATAATGGTTCGATCAAAGCATTCGACATTGATTTAGTTGTAAACGTAAAAGCACGTGTTAGCGGAAAAAAACTCCAAATAGCGAAAGGTAAAATAAATAAAATCATTTCACTCCTCCATTCGAATGGGGTTTTGCGTTTTATTATTTTTTTTATGATTAATAAAAATAATAGTGGGAGGAAGTAGTAGGAGTATATAAATATGATGATAGAAAATGTCATGGGAAAATGGCCGGGAATTATTGGTGTGTGGAATTATAGCGTGCTCATTTGATAGCATGCAAATGATATAAATTAAGCTCTACTCCTTCTAACTAACGTCAATGATACATTGGTAAATTTAAAATTGATCAGCTACACTTTACAAGAACATAATCGGCAAAAATTATTATAGGATATAATATTCATGAATTGGATAACTATAATTTCTATCATAGCCACAGCTATTGCTACTTGTTTCATCGCTTATTTTTCACGTGTCAGCACCTGCCTTGCGAAAGAAATTAAAGATCAAGATAAAAGCTATCGAGATAAATTCGAAAACTTAACTAAACAACATCAAACTGAATTAAGTGATCTTTATCAGGCAATTGTAATTTCTACTTTAATGGGTGGAAGCTCTAGCCCTGGAAAAATGGACGAACTTATGACGACATTTAAAAAGCACTATAAAGGTAAAATAAAAATCTTTAAAGAAGGAACCTAAAATTATGGATCATTGGATTGATGCTAAAAACGAGCTACCAGATAAGGATGGACGATATCTTGCATGTTGTGAAAGTATTTTTATCGCAAACTATATTGTATCTGTGAAAAAATGGAAAACTGAAAATTTAAATTTAAAAGGAAATTTATGAAATACTTCTTATTCATAATTTTAGGTTTGCTTTTAACAGGCTGCAATAACGATAGATCAATTACAATAGCACCAGGAGCACATAACATTAAGTGCGAAGGTCTGGAGAAAACAACAGGATTGAATATTGAAGTCACTGAAGGGAAAAATATTATTATTCGGTATAAAGCTATTGATGGAGAAGGACTGATAATAGCGGGAAAATGCATGATTGAGTAGTCATTTTAAGAATAATGTTTCTTTTTTTTCTGAGTTAATTTTTGACGCATATAGTTACCATTTACATTCCCTACCTTAATAACATCAATAACATTAGAATCTGATTCAACTATCTCTAACGATGATTCTCGACCACTAGGTGATAACTCACATAAATTTATACAAACAATTAATATCCTTCCCTTAATCCATTTTCTAGGCGCCATAATTAAAGTGTTAGTAAAATTATATATAGCTAAGATACCTTTTGGTTGATCATGTAAATCCATATAGCTTTGAAGTTGAACTATGTTTTTCTTTAGATTTCTTAAAGTAATTTTCCTAACTTTATAAACCTTAGCTTCAATAACAAAATCCTCCCCCATGAGATCTTTATGATAGAGATCAATCTGATTTCGTCCGACAGTTTTTCCAAACGCGATAATATTTCGTTCAAGCAAGAATTTGCTCATATCTTTTTGAAGATAAATTTCTAGTGTTTTCTTTGCGTTCTTAAAATCATTCCTTCTAAAAGGATGAATAGCTTCCTGCCCCCACTTGTATTGATACAATGCTTCCTCTATAGCAATTTTTTGATTAGAAAATAAAGATATGTATTCGATTAATCGCTTCACATTAAGACTCAATAATTCGTTTTTCTGCTTTTTCTGATTACAATTTTTAATTTTACTTTGATATTCCTTAAAAAATTCACCATCAAAAACTAATCCGTTTTGATCTACTCCAATAGCTTTTGCTATATCAGCAGTTTCCTTCTGTGTAATTGAATTGTGCAAAGCAATTATTTGGCTGGCAGAACGAATTAACAAAATCTCTAAATTTGATATTTGAGATATTTTTGACACATCAGAAATTGCCAATATTCTAGCAATTCCTGGAAGTATTAAAGGGATACTTGTAATTCCTTCTTCTACCATTTTTTTTATAGTTAATGGCTTATATTTTGCAATTAAAATTGCGCATTTATCACGCGCAGTTAATGATGAATCATTGAAGCTAAAAAAATTGCTTGGTATTATATCATCGTATAAAGGAAATCCCCTTTTTTGCTCATCATTATTAAAATGAGATTTTATCTGCGCCCATAATAATAAAATTTCGTCATCCTTAATATTTTTCAGTTTATTAAGCAGTAAGGACTGCATCGATTCAAAAATTTTATTATCTGGATTGAATCCCATAAGCAATCGATCAAAATTACCATCATAAAGAAGCTCCAAACTAAACAAGGCATTCATCCTATCAATATTTTTTGTTTTAATTTTTTCGATAAACTCTTTAGTCTCGTGAATAATTTTTGAAGGTACAATTTCTATTAGCTTCCCATCAGAACATAGCTTGATTAATGATGGTTTAGCTTCTTCTATTATTTCCAATCCTTTTTCGATAGCTTCAACATCGATCTTCATTGCATGAGATACTTTTGTTTCAATTTTTTTCATGTTAACCATTCGATATACGGTATCAAGAATCTCTATAATAATATTAGTTAGTTCATCGTATTCACTAAAATTGTACATCTCATTAGTAGGAAGAATTTCTTTTTCATTCATTAATAATTCTAGAGATTTTGATAATTTTTCCAACTTCATTTTAGTACTCCGTTATCTACCAGTCGCTATTTTAATCCAACCTCTAATCATTAGGTTGGGACATTATTTCCCCATCTCAAGAATATTGAAGTCTCATAATAAAAGACTACAATGCAAATAACCATCAACACTACAACCCACGGAGGCTCTTATGCGCACACCTGCTCTTCTCGTAATCACACTCATCACCACCACCCTCACATTCGCCGCACCCACAACAAAACGCACCCCTCAATTCTCAAACGAAAAAGTTTCCGTCTGGGAAACAATCGTCTACCCCAATCAAGAATTAAAAATGCATCACCACGAAAATGATCGCGTGCTTGTTTCATTTGATGACGGTGTTTTAAAAATAACAAATGACAAAGGCAAAACACATCTTTTAAAACTCCAAAAAAACAAAGCGTATTATTTAACAAAAGATGCCCCGAATGAATTACACAAAGATGAAAATATTTCATCTCATCCTATTCAAGTCATGGTTATCGAATTGAAAAATTAAATTTTTAAAAAGGAACGTCCTTGAATAAAACACAAAAAAGCGCACTCATTTGGATAACAACGCTTTTAAAAAAATATCAAATTCCTTTTCAATTAACAGGCGGTTTTGCTGCACGCGTTTATGGTGCAAGCAGACCGCTTGCAGATATCGACATTGATATTCCTAATGACAAATTTGAAATAATTAAAAAGGATGTATCAGAATTCGTAACGTATGGACCAGAACATTTTAAAAGTGATAAATGGGATTTATTATTAATGACACTCAACTATCAAGGACAAGAAATTGATTTAAGTGGAATTGATCACACAAAAATATTTGATGACAAACGAGGATTATGGGTTGAGCTATCTGGAAATTTATCTCAAGCAACAATTTGTAATATAGATGAATTAATTCTGCCTGTTATTCCCAAAAGTAATTTAATTGCTTATAAAAAAAT
>JABDDA010000039.1:6908-7694 GCA_013287845.1 Gammaproteobacteria bacterium | reverse complement strand
ATCTTCAAAATTAATGTAAAGAATTTGAGAAAGTGGAATTTTATTTTGAAGTAACGCATGGATTTGTTGTAGAAGAAAATAAGTTTTTCCTGTTCTTCGCATTCCAATCGCGACTTTTATTTTATTTGGAATAGTGGGAAATTCTGCTTCACGTTGAATAGAGCCATCAAATTCTTTCATCGCTTGATGGAATTCTTCGAGTAAATCTTGGAGGAGTGATGGGGTCATAAAATCTGTCTCTCTGTATAAGGACAGATTACATCAAAACTGTCCTTCTGTAAAGAGACAGCTTTATAAAGAGGGGGGTGTTTGTTTTGCTTAATATTGACCCCCAGATAACTCAAGTGGGTGTCAATATTCAGTTATTATTTTTTCTTTCGACGTTTCCAGCCAGGAATAGTTGTTTGTTTTGAACGCGCGAGTGTTAATTCATTTGCAGGTGCATCGCGAGTAATGGTTGAACCTGCGCCGATAATTGCATTTTTTCCAACATGAACAGGTGCGACTAATTCTGTGTTTGATCCAATAAAAGCATTATCTTCAATCACCGTGCGATATTTATTTTCACCATCGTAATTACACGTAATGGTGCCTGCACCAATATTTACATTTTTTCCAATGTCAGAATCACCGATGTAGCTGACATGATGAACTTTTGAAGCCGAATTTATTTTACTATTTTTTATTTCGGCGAAATTTCCGACGTGAACTTTTTCAGCTAAAAATGTGCCTGGACGAATTCGTGCAAAAGGACCCACCACACATTCATCAGCAATTTCAGCCCCT
>JABDDA010000039.1:0-6898 GCA_013287845.1 Gammaproteobacteria bacterium | reverse complement strand
CAATTTTTTCCAAGCACAACTTTTCCTTCGATAATCACATTAATATCAATCAGCGTATCTATCCCCGCGTGCAATTCACCGCGTAAATCAAAGCGTGAAATATCCATGAAGCTCACACCTTGCTGCATTAATTTTTCAGCTTGCTGACGCTGATAAAAACGTTCGAGCTGCAATAATTGAATTCGATCATTCACACCGCACACTTCTTCCGTATGTTCTGGCTGCAATGTATGAATTGAAATTTTTTCAGATAAAGCTAACGGAATAATATCTGTTAAATAATATTCACCTTGTGCATTTTTATTTTGTAGCTGTGGTAACCATTTTTTTAAATACGAAACAGGAATTAAATAAATGCCAGAATTAATTTCTTTAATATCACGTTCTTTAGCTGATGCATCTTTTTCTTCAACAATTTTAAGAATATTATTTTGCGCATCGCGAATAATTCGGCCTAATCCGTGCGGATTTTGAAAGTGCGCTGTGATGAGTCCGATTGAATTATCAGGAGTTGTATCAATTAATTTTTGTAATGTGTGATGCGAAATTAAAGGCGTATCACCGTATAAAACTAACGCGCGATGTTTTTCAGATAAATGCGGAAGCGTTTGTAATAACGCATGACCTGTACCCAGTTGTTCATCTTGTTTCACCCACGTGAGGGGAAGATGTGACAATGTTTTTTGTAATAATTCACCGTCGTGACCGTGCACGACATAAAGCGAATCAGATAATGGATTCACTGTTTGTACCACATGTTCCAATAATGGTTTTCCTGCAAGCGGATGCAACACTTTAGGAAGTGACGATTGCATGCGTTTGCCTTGTCCTGCAGCGAGAATGGCGATGCTAAGTGTCATAGAAACCCTTTAAAAAAACAGCAATTATACACGGTTTTTTGTGGGGAGGAGAGCTTTTTGAGTGCTATAATAAAGGAATAAAAACCACCCAAACGAGGGTTGCGATGCAATCACAGCCAAAACCACTGACATTAAATGAACGTTTAAAAAAAGCATTAGAAGAAAAAGATTCTAAGCGTGTTAAAGCTATTCTGTTGGGTGAAGAAAAAGGGATAGATGAAAATGATGTGCTCAATGTTAATCTTAAAGTCGATGAGACTCCTCCTTTTTTAGCAAGTGCGCTTTCTCAAAAATGTGACCTAGAGACAGTCAATTTATTTATTGCGCGAGGTGCTGAGGTTAATAAACTAGATGCAAGAATGCATATGGGTCGGCTTTCTATTTTAAATGCAGTGGTGCTAGATCTTCTCAATCCAGATGCAAAAGTAGTAGAAGAAAATAAGAATATTATTCTCGCACTGACTGCAGCGGGTGCAGATCCATTCTTCATGAAGTTAGGGAGTTGTGCACATTCTTGTATTTCTCATGCTGATTTCAAACTTGCTAATAAAGAATCTTTTTTAACAGAACTCAAAACCAACGACATCAAATTTAAATTCGGCGGAAAACATTTTTCTACAAAAAATTTATCTGCAATGGTACAAGCGTACGGAAAAGATTTCGTCAAACAACAACTCATCGAAAAATTAAAAGACAATAAAGAATTAGAATCATGTGAGTTTGATGAAAAAGATATTGAAGGCATTGTCGATGCAAAAGACATTATGCCGTTACTCGCGCGTCCACAATTAAAATCTTTAAAGCTAACAGTGAATTCTGAAAGCGTTTTAAATTTTTGGGTAGAAAAAATTAAAGACCACGCTGCATTACGAGAATTTTCTTTTCATCCGGCTGATTTTAAAGATGAGAAATTTACTTCACTCATTGAACATGTCCCTCCAAATATTACTAAACTTGCTTTAGGGAAACAGGCTCCTTTTGCTTTAATAGAACGTTCTGTGCATCTTCGAAGTTTAGAAATTTCAAATCGTGAATGGATTAATAGAATTAAGCCCGTGCTTGAAAAAAACGATGTGCTCACTGAAATCGAATATCCAGACGATAAACATTCTTATCTTGAAAAAATGCTGGAATTAAATCGAGAGGGATCACTCGCTTCTCACGCGCGTGATGAGTGGGCGATGATTGGATTATTTATTGCAGCTAAGCGCACAAAACATATACATGCAGACTCAGTGATCCCTCTTTTTCGCACCGATAAAAAAAATGCAAAAGATGAAACCAAATTAGATTTTACTTCGATTAGAACATTGATGGGTTTAAGCAGGCCTGCTGTCAGCATTTTGCAAGATATGATTCCACCCGAATTGCGTGATCAATTTAAAATGACATTAACAAGAGATGCAAAAAAAGAGCGTTGTATTGAGGTAGAATGTCGTTCTAGATTTTTATTGCGCGCGATGCAGCGGTGGATGAATGATATCCATCATTCTCAATATCAAAAATATTTTTCCTTTGTGCCTAATACCGATGACACGCGCGCAGTAATACATTATCCAAAAGAGTTATTTGCAATGTTGAGAGATTCCGCAGCAGATAAAAGAGAATTTAAACACTTCTTATCTTTAGCAATTAGCAAAAGAATCGAAGATCAAATATTTAATTCCACAAAAGCGAAAGAGATGTGTTTTGATGATAACCGATGGAATTTTTTTAGGGATTGGAATTATAGCCTTGATGATTCTGAAAAAAAATATGACGCGATCATAAAGTTAGAATCTACAATCAGCACTACATTCCGTCAAGAATTAGCGTGGTATAACAGTACTTTTGTCACAATCACTCCCTCAGAAATTTTAAGTGCAACAAAATTTTATAAACAAAGAAGAAAACTCTCTGTTACTTCTCCCAGTTTAATTTCAGAACTTGAAAATATTGCGAATGATAAAAAATTAGATCCAGACGATAAAGTAGCCATGTTAATGCGATTAGGGGATTGGCTTTTAAAGCATCCTGATATTGAAACTGAATTTAAAAAAGAAAATGATGCTTACGCGAAAATAAGAATGTTGTATGAATTAAAACTCAAACCCATCACGCAAATTTTAAAATCTTTTCAGCAAAATAAAGAAGCATTTGAAATCGTCAAAACGTTTTTATTATCGCGAGAAGGAATGTTTTTGGTTTATAGATATTTAGAACATGTGCCGAGATTAATTGAGTTTTTAACGTATTTAGCAAAATATAATTTTTTAACAAAAGCAATATGTGAATTAGCTTTTCGAAATATGCATAAAGTGGGTGTGTCTGAGTTCATTGAAATTATTGACATACCGAATATTGATTTCCGCGACTACAGCATAAGGTTTTTAAGAAAAGATATTGTAACAGCGATACTTAACAATCCTAATAATATAAATCGTGCAATCTATTGGTATGAAACAGCGCTTCTCTCTTCTATCGCTGACTTTTGTGATATTGCCAGAAACGATCCGCGCAAAAGTATAGTACCTGTTGTTTCTCCTCTGCTTAATCAACGCATGCATCCAGATTCGTATGAATTTTTTACTTCATTAGTAAAGCGAGAATTAATTACTGAAAACGAAGCAAAAGATTTTCCACCACAACGTTTTGATAAAGTGATTCCTTTCATTAAAATAATTCCTGAAAATTTATTAACAAAAGAAAGTGTGAAAAATATTTTCGCGAATGCGATTTTTATTTCGACTATTCAAAAAGCGTATAAACTTTATCAACCCAGAAATGCAGCGGAACTTGAAAAAGTCGTGGGTGATTTACGTTTCGCACAAAATATTGTTCGAGAAAATAAACCGCGGGCGAAATCTGCAGCTGTTGTAACGCAAAATAATGCGGGATTATTTCCAGCAGCAGCCGATTCAAAAGTTGATTCGAAAAAAGAAAAAGAGTCTTCTCAAACAGCAAATGTAGCAGCTGCCAATCCAAATCTGCCACAATCACCGAAGAAATAAGATTTCAGGAAAACAGTAAAAAGTTTTTGCGAGCGATTCCGAGCCGCGCGCGTAAGCAAGCGTGTACAAGTTCTTAATTACCGAGAAGTTAGTTAGAACATACACGCTTGCTTACGCGCGCGGCTCGGAATCGTGCTCCAAAATTTATTGGTAGTTTATTTTAAAAAAATCACCGAATACTCTTCACCCACTTCACCACCTTCTCATCCTCCGCAATCACCCGATCAATCGCAATAAACGTCGTCGTTTCATATTTATCTGAAATCGCACTAATCATCAGCGAAATTTTATTGAGCGGCTGCGCTTCAGAAAATTCATTCGATACTAAAATGGGATCTTCTCCACCCGAATACGCTTGATGCGGTGTTTTGATTAGCTGTATTTGCCAATCTTGAAATGAATTTTTATTTTTAAATTCAGCTAAACGTTTTTTCACAAAACTCGTTTCCGCATAATCTAAACGAATAATTTTTGGAATCATGCGCTGCTGCAATCGTTTTGCAATTTCAATCGCCGGATGATTATCACGCATCTCAGATAATGTTCGTATCAAAGAAAAAATATCGTAATCACTTAATTCTTTATATGCCGTATAATTATTTTTTAAAAATTCTTTTTTTAATTTTTGTGTGTCACTGGTTTTTTTCGAAGCGACATTTAATTGATGTGCATGACTTAAAAATTTTCCTAATAATGTTTTTTGAATTTCAGAGAAAAAAGAAACTTGAGAAATACTTTGAGATAATTGCCTTAAAAATTCAATCAACAAAAATTCTAACGCTAATTTTTTATGTGAATGATAAATATTGCGTGTCATTAAACGCCGCGCCATTAAATAATGTTCAACGACACCGATTCCTTTATGAGTAATTCCCAATCGCTCGCCATTTTCTGTTTTCACAATCGCCATGCAATGCAACATCCAGCGAAAATCAAATTCACCATAACGTACACCACAAAAATGACTGTCACGTAATAAATAATCCAATCGATCGGCATCCAATTGCGAAGAAACAATATCCGCTAACACATAACGCGATGCTGATTTATGCATAATCATATTTTCAATCATTAAAAATTTTTCTTCTGTTAAATGATGTCGCGGATTGCGTTTATTGTAATGCGCAAAAAAATCGGATTCGCGATAATCAGCTAGGAAAAAAGGCGTCCAATCTTCATGACGAATCATTTTTTTATGAAAAATATCTTCAAACGCGTGTGAAAAAGGCCCGTGTCCCATGTCATGAATTAAACAGGCAATCATCACGAGTTGACGTTCTTCTTCTGCAAGTCCAATTTTATTTGCGATTTGACTTGCGACATAACAACAGCCAATACAATGATTAAATCGTGTATGCACAGCGCCCGGAAAAATATAATCGCCCATGCCTAATTGTTTAATGTGACGCAATCGTTGAAAATGCGGACTATCAATGAAAGGTTTTATCCATTGATCTTCTAATGTTGTAAATTGCATGGTCCCATGCACGGGGTCTTTGATAACGTGATAAATATTTTGGTAGGTCATGGTTTGGCCTCTGTTGTCATCCCGAGGAGTGCTTTTTCGACGAGGGATCTCCATGGAGATCCTTCGACATAAAAAGCATGTCTCAGGATGACAACTAAATTCTAATGTGAATAACGACACAGATGATAATATTTTGCTAATATGTCATCAAATTTATTCAAAGGATACACACGCCATGATAAAAAAACGCGGTTTAGGAAAATCACTCGATGCTTTATTGGTGGGGTCATATGCAGTGTCAGATGAAGTTTCTCCTTCTTCTGATCGATTGAATTCTTTATCAATGGACCTTATTCAACGAGGAAAATATCAACCTCGTCGTGAAATGGATGCAGATGCGCTTCAAGATCTTTCAAATTCTATTCGCGCACAAGGTGTGATTCAGCCGATTGTAGTGCGTCCTATTTTGGGCGGACGTTATGAAATTGTTGCTGGTGAGCGTCGTTTTCGTGCATCACAAATGGCAGGGCTCAAAGAAATTCCTGCATTGATTAAAGAAATTCCTGATGAAGCAGCGGTTGCCATTGCACTCATTGAAAATATTCAACGTGAAAATTTAAATCCCATCGAAGAAGCGATGGCATTACAACGTTTATTAGATGAATTTTCAATGACACATCAGCAAGTCGCCGAAGCGATTGGCAAATCACGTGCAGCTGTAACGAATTTATTACGTTTATTAGCTTTGCAAGATGACATTAAAAATATGCTGGAAAAAAATGAAATTGAAATGGGGCATGCGCGCGCATTGCTAACATTATCAGAGGAAGATCAACTTTCTGTTGCGCGACAAATTGTGTTGAAAGGACTCTCTGTTCGCGAAACAGAAGAGACGGTGCGTCGTCATCAAATGCCGAATATTAAAAAAGATGTGCCTCCTGTCGATCCTGATATTCAACGTTTACAGCAAGATTTATCTCAACGTATTCGACTGCCTGTTGCGATTAGTTATAACCATAAAGTGCAGGGGAAAATTCAAATTCGGTATCGAAGCATTAATGAGCTGGAAAAGATTTTGGAATATTTCGAGTAATCCTCTCGTGAAAACTTTTTACTATTTTTTATGTTTTTTCATCATTGTAATGACGATAAAAAATCATTATACTCGCCCGAACTTTGCGGAGGTTGCACTTGCAAGAAAGCAGTCGTCAGCCCATTCAAAAAAACGCTTATAAACTCGTCTTTTGGCAAATCATAGTGGTGATAATGTTGGCAGTGATATTATTTTTTATACAAGGATTTCAAAATGGAATATCTGCGCTCGTCGGTGGATTAGCGTATGCGGTTCCTAATTTGATTTTTGTTTGGCGTGTCTTTCGCTATGCGAGCGCGCGTTCAGCAAAAAAATTTCTTGTCGCGTTTTTTGCAGGCGAACTTTTTAAGCTGCTTTTCAGCGCTTTTTTATTTATTTTAGCGGTGAAATTTTTACCCGTGAAAATGGAAACAATGCTGATGGGATTCGCAACCGCCATCATCGCATTCTGGATCATTTCATTTTATTTTCTTTCACGTGATCAGGG
>JABDDA010000038.1 GCA_013287845.1 Gammaproteobacteria bacterium | reverse complement strand
GTCATTAATGCAGAGACAGCAGTGGTAACGCCTGCAATAAAATTACGACCGAATTGAGTTTCTTCACTTTGACCCTCATTATTTTGTAGCGTCATGGTGACTTTGGAGATACTTGCCAATACAAGAATAGAATAAATACAAATACCAAATGAAATTGCAGCTAACAATAATTTAAAAGGTAATCCAGGTAAATTATCGACAATGTGTTGTAAAAAATTTTCTTCTGGAGATTTTTTTATAGCAGGATTGATCATGATATTTGTTTCAGCGCCCACATTTCCAGCGATTAAAACAACAGGATTATTTAATTCTTTTGTTAGGCGATCATTTTCGCTTTGTGCAGCAAGTAATTGGATATCTAATAGGGGTTTTCCACTGAGTTCAGAATTTTCTTTATCCAATGCGCTCGATTTTTCTTCCAGCGATTGAGTGGAATTTTTTAACTCATTGAGTTGATCAGTTTGTTCTTTTTGCGCACGAACAATTTCCAAGAGCTCTTCTTCATGTGCAGTGTGTTGGCTCAATAAAATTCGGTTAACATCTAATTCTGTAGTGATAGCTTCATGGCTAGTATTCAGCTCTCGAGTAGATGCAATTGATTTTTCTAACCGTCCGAAATTTTGCATATGTGTAGCGTATAGATTCTTAAGTTCTACTGTTAATCGCACATGTTTACTCTGAAGTGATTCGAGTTTTTTTGCTTCAGCATTTTCTGGTGAGGGTGCTGCTGTTGTAGTGGTTTGCATAGGTTTTCTCGTTATTTTCCAGGGTTATTATTAAGTAATGATTTTTTTTCATCAGGTTGATTTGCTGCTGCAGCGGATGGTGGTTGCGCTGAAGATAATGATGCAATTGCTCTCTTCATATCTTCTTCAGTGACTGATGATGTTGCTGTGATGGTTTTTCTTTTTTTTGAACCAATAATTATTTCTACAGGATTTGCATTTTGTACATCCGCAATTTGCGCAAATGCGTTTGCTGTAGAATGTAATTTATTTTCCATACGATAAAATTGATAAGCACGTCCAAAATTAAAAGTAGCTAATGAAATAAGTGTTGTGAAAGCAGCGATTCCACCGTTACCTTCTGTGAGTGAAGTATTATTCATTGCGAAATTAAAGTCGTTATAGATTTTTTTCAGTATTAATGCAGCTGCAATGAGTACGAGAGGTAATAAACCAAATCCAATGTTCCAGCGCCAGTTGGGAATGGTAGGTTCCAATTTTTCTCTTCCTAATTCCAGAAGAGGTTCGCGATTTTCTTGCATGTGTTTTTTTGTGTCATGAAGATTTTGGGTGGGGGTTTGCAACTCATCCAGAGTCCACGGCGATTGGTTATTGTCTTTTGCATCTGCATTTTGAGTAATAGGTGTAATAGTTAATTCTGTAGCGGCGCTAGGAGCAGCAGTTGAAGTGGAAACCATTTCTGTTATTGATAATTTTGTATCGTCTTTTTCAGCTGTACTTTTTTGAGTGAATGTATTCGTTAATTTTGCAGTGAGACGAGGTTGTTTTTCAATTTCACGAACAGTTAAAAAATGAAGAAGACTTCGATTAATAACGCGAAGTAAATGCGCAAGTGTTTTTTGATATGTTTGTATTGTTTTCGATTCAGCTAATAATTGGGTTAAACCCATATTACGTTTTTTTAAACGTTCAACAAATTGTTTATCATCGCGTAAGTCTTTTAATGTTGCTTGATAATGAACGCGCGTTTGTTCTGCTGCATTTTTTATATCGTTTGTTGTTGCTCGAATGAGAGCTAATGATTTTCGATCATTCATGTGCGCGTCCTCGTCAGAGTGAGTTGTTCATCATTAGGATAATTAGCATGTGTTATTTCTTTCACTGCTTTTGAATTAGTGTAAGCATCAGAAAAAAAACTGTAGCCAATCAGTGCGCCTGCAACAAGGATAGCGCTTTCGACGATTCGAGTGGCTGTTTCAGAAATCGGTCCATTTAATGTGATGTTAAGTTTTATTGTTCCTGTTAATAAAAGTGCAAAAAAAGTAAGTGTTGAAACGGCAGCGAATATTGACAATGTCATATTAAATAAATTTCCAGGAACTTGATCGACAATATTTTTCCAATCACTGGGTAAGGGGCGCGATGCTTGAATAGAATTTTCATTTTCAATGGGAGAAATAGTGTCAGGAATTTCATACACAATAGGATTAAGTTGAGAGACTTCTTTTATGAGAGTTTTTATTTGTTTTACTTCATCACTTTCATCGTCTACAAGAGATGTGGTGTATGCTTCTTTTAATTTGTTTGTTTTTTCTGATAATTGAGAAAAAAGTTTCGATAATTTTTTGTGTGTTGTTAAATTTATTTTAATCTCTTTGCTCCAATCATTAATATCTTTTCTGACAGAAGTGGTTTCGTGTATTAATTTTTTATTTTCTCTGTCTAAAGAATGAATGAATGGAGTTTGATTATCATCTTCATTTGTAATTTCTTTTGCTAGTTTTTCTTCTTCTAAACGATATGCTTCAAATTCTTTTTTTGCAGCTGCAGCAAGTTCTTCCAGTTCTTTTTGTTTTGCGAGTAAAGGAGTTGATTTTGCATCAGGTTTTACATCGGATTCTGTTGTTGGAAGTAGCGTGTGAGTGCCAGCCATATTTAATTTCCTCGTTTATAAAATTATGCAGCGCGATTTTCTTTGTTCAGTTAATAAGTTTTTTTGTTCATCTTCAGAAGTTGCTGGTGTAGATGTTGTTGCTGTCGATGAAGTTGCTGCTGGTGCAATTGCTACAGATACATCTGGTTTTGGAGTAGCAGCACTTGCATTTGTTGTCAGTGTTGGTAATGCAATGGATTCTAGTGGTGATTCAGTGGTTGGAATTGTGCCATAACCATCTTTTTTCAATTTAGCTGTAGAAGATAATTCTTGCTTTTTCGGTTTGGGTTCTAATTTTTCTAATTCATTTTCAGCCGCGGTTTGTGATTTGCAAAGTTTTATTATTTTATGAACAGAAAAAATTAACATACCAGCAGCAGCGGGAATGGTTGTTGTAGCTAATGCAATCCATGCGCCACCGCGAGTGAGAGATGTTTCACCTGCTTTAAAATCAAATGCATCATATTGTGTTTTCGCCCACATCACTGCGCCTATCGTTGCAAGATAAGCAGCCGAAAGCACAGCAAAGGGAACATGAAACCACCCATTCTTAAAAGATAATTCTTGTATTAATGTTTTAAGAAATTTAATTTGGCGTGGATGATCTTGTGGCATGAGGGCTTTAAGTTTTTTTGCGGCGGCTAAAAATTTACTTGGATCAGATGGATTAGTCACTGCCACTATTATTTGTTTTTCATCTTTTGCATCAATAGCCACGGTTTTACTATCTGCAGTAACGGGTATTTTCTGATTTGAATTTTCTTTTACCGCGTCTTTAAGTTTTTTTCTTTTATCATGCAATAAAGGTTCAAGATATTTTTCGGCCTGAGCCAGCATATGCCAAAAATAAAAATTAATTCTGCTAGAGAAATTATAATTTTTATATGTGTATGTGAGCGTTTGCTTATTCTTTATGGAATGTTCATTCTTTTTTTTGTAGCGAGCATTAGCTGATTCTAGCTCTTCTGTTTTTTCGCGATATTTATTATTTGAATCAGTAAGCATTTTTCTGAATGTGCTAATGTCATCATCAATATTTTTTATTGAAGTACGTAATAAATCTTCTGCGCTTTTTGTTGGGGTGGAATTTAGTTGCCGTATTTGCATTGTATTTGCTCCTCAATGTCTGCGTAGTCATTCGTATGATCCAGTTTATCTTCAGGCTGAACAAAAACAGTTTTAGTCCAATTCGATTTATAAAGTGTATGCGCTGTTTTAAATAAACCGACGGTGACTAATGCACCGACAACAGTCGCTGTTGATGTGATTGCTGTAAATAAAGATGAATTTGTAGAATCAAATAAATTATTTTCCCCATCCAACGTTAAAGTGATAGGAATGTGTCGTATTAAAAGAGAAGTAATGATTGTTAAACTTAATGCGACTGTTGCAAAAAATAAAGGCATCCAAAAAGTATGAAGTTGATTCACAATATCCATGATGGGACTCGGTAATACATTTCTCATGTGGTGAGGTGCGCTGCGCTGGTCAGTGCTAAAGGGTTTGTTTCTGCAGCAGCAACAAATGAACTTTTTGATGTTCAGGGTATGCAGTGCCATTTCATAAGGAAGTGAATTTGCAATATCACTGACTTCTAAAATAAAATCTCTTTTATTTTTTGCATCAGTACGAGTTTGACTAGGATCAATCGTTTCATCAGGAAATGCTTCATCTAACGCTTTATATTCTGTTGCATTGTTCTGAAAAGTGGAGATGTAATTTTTTAATGATGCAGTGGAGATACTTTTTAATGATGTAGAACTATATTTTTCATCACCCCTGATCAGACTATAAGCTTTTTGTGGTTCATCATCTGGTATCATAAGAAAGAATTGTTTTCCTTCTGGAAGCCAGTTGTATCGTTCAATGATGTGATTACGCTGATACTCCAGTCTTTTGTCTTCGATGAGTGCTTTCATGAAATTTTTTACGAACTCTCTACGTTCAGTAATTTCTTTTTCTTCATCTTTTTTTGCATCACTGGGTTGTAATGCAGTTTGTAATTTTTGTAAATAATCTGGAGCTTGTTTTTCGTCTATTATTGAAGGCGAAATGGTAACAAGTTGTGTTGATGATTGTGTTGGGGCGGCATTGCTGTTATCAGGTAGCATACTGAGCCTGACATCTTTTTCTCCATCACTGTTTTTACGAGTTACTTTTATCTTGAAGGGAGGAAAAGAAGGTATTTCAAGAGGAGCGCCCAATGCTTTTAAATCAGAAATGAATTGATCTTCCTCATTCACTTCAAGGGCACTAAAACTTTTAAGCGCAGCAGATATCTTGTCTTCATTATCGACAGCTGCGTCGTACTGTGCTTTTAATCGCGCTAATAATTTTTCTTTTTCTTCAAGTTCAGCTTTGAGTCTTAATGCTTCTGGGGTGGATGTTTTTCTGACTTCAACGAGTGCTCGTCTCGTTAATGGATCCATCAATTGTGTGTCGTTATTTTTTTTTGGTGGAACTGCTGCAGCAGTACTTGCAGCTGCTGTTGCAGATGCAGTTAATGATGATTTGTCATCACTTGATGAAACTGCAGCAGTGGTGCTTGTGGTTGTTGCAGCTGCAGTTGTATTTGTTAGTTTTTGTGTGTGCATTTTTTCTATTCCTCTCGTTTATGAAATTATGCAGCGCGATTTTTTTTGTTCAGTTAATAAGTTTTTTCGTTCATCTTCAGAAGCTGCTGGTGTAGATGTTGTTGCTGTCGATGAAGTTGTTGTTGGTGCAATTGCTATAGATAGATCTGGTTTTGGAGTAGCAGCACTTGTATTGGTTGTAACAGGTGGAAGCATTGTTGATAATGCAATTGATTCTGGTGAACGTTCATTGGTTGCAAGAGCTGTATAAACGACCGTTGGAGAAGACACAGTAGAACTTTTTCCTGTAACGATAGGAGAAGTAGTTGTTGGGGCTTCTGGTTTTTCTAATAAATTTAATTGATTTGTGGTTTCTTTTTTCAAAGTGAATAATTTTCTTATTTGATACACACTAAAAACAAAAGTAACGGAAGAAGCAAGAAAAACACCCATCATAATAACAGGGCCGATGATATCTCGCGTGAGAGAAAAATTACCGATACGCATATCAAATGTGTCATCGTTCTTGTCGTAGGCAATATTGATGAATGCACCTATTGCAGTACTCACTGCAAAAAATGCAAATGAAGTGACCGCAAGTGAAATCAGCCAAAATGATTTCCAATTCCATAACGATAATTCTTTTTGTGCTGTTTTAAGAAATTGAATTTGACGCGGATGATCTTTTTTTCTGAGTGTTTCTATTTGAGTAAGCGCTTTAAAATGTTTATCAATATCAGGTGTTTCAATTTTAGTATCAGCATTTAAATTTTCAGCCTCTGTATTGGCTGTTTTGACATCGCCGCCATTATTTCCAGATTTTTTTTCTAATACGTGTTCTGCAAGTTTTTTTCTTTTTACAGAGAGTAAAGGATCAAGAATTTTATTAACGTGATAAAGAACCCATGCAAGATATAAATTATTTAAACCCGTATATCTATAAATTCTATTGATATTAACAGCAGTTTTATTGCTTTGTTGGATAGAGTCGGGATGCGTTTCGAAGTGTGTGATATTTCTTTGTAACAGAATGATGTCATCTGACATTTCTTTTTTTCTGTGCGTGATCACGATTTGCAATGCAGCAGTTTCACTTTCAATATTTTTTAAAGAAGATTTAAGTTTTTCTTCTTCCTTTTTTTGGGGCGTGTCGTTTGTGTTTAGTTGCGAGTACATAAGTTCCTCTCTATATCATCATATTCTTTTTCGTGATTAAGAATATTTTCTGTGCGTGTAAAAATAGTTTGAGTCCAATTTGATTTATAAAGCGCAGCGGTTGCTGCAAATAAACCGACTGTTAAAATTGCGCCGACTGTTGCAAGCGGTGTTGCAACGGTGAATGTGGGATCAAATGTATTTGTTTCTCCATTGCTTGTCATGGTGATTGCGGGTTTATAAATAAATAAGAGCAAAGCAGCGATGATCATCATTAAAGAGATGGGTATAAAAAATAAAGGCATCAAAAAAGTATTCATTTGGTCGATAATAGTAATCATCGGATGGGGCAATATATTTCTCATGTGCTGAACAGTATCTTCATCTTGCGTTTTATTGTCGTAAACAGATTGACGGAAGCAACATCTGCTTTGATGTGGAACATCATAATGAGGATTCGATTTTAAAAATGTACTGACATCGTCAATGAATTTTTTTTGTTTTTCTCTTTGTGGATCTTTTTCTTTTGCATCATCGGGGAATTGTTCGTCTAATCTTTTAAATTCATCGACATTGTCTTGAAAAATTGTTGTGTTTTTTTCTAATGCGACGGCAGACTCACATGTGGATTCATTTTTGTTGAGAGTTTTATAGTAATCGTAAGCGGATCTCCATCGATGTGTGTATCTTTCTAATTCAGGAATATTTTGTTCTTTTTCATGCTTAAGTTTTGTTTGGCGTACTGTTAGATCTTTTTGTTGTTTTAGTAAGGTCTCAAGTTCTTTGATTTCTTTTTCTGGTTCCTCAATTGAGGGATGATTCATTAATATTGAAAAATCATTTTGTGATGCGGGGGTGATTTTTGTATCTGTATTTTTTTTATTTGCTGTTGTGACAGGTGCAACGATGAGGCTGGTAATAGAGGGTGTGGTAGATGCAGTAGCAGTAGATACAACAGCAGTCGATGGAGTAGCAGAAACATCTGTAATTGTAACTGCGGCCGCTGAAGGAAGAGGAGCAGCAGGCAAGGCCTTTAGTGTGACTAATGCATCACGCGCTTCATTATTTTGAAGAGTAATAAGTTTATCAAGCGCTTGATAAGTGCTCGTACGCGTTGCGTCAAATTGAATTAATTGATGCCTTGTTTGATCTAATTGGGTTTGTTTTTCTTTGACTTCAGATGCGAGTTTTTCTTTTTTTGAAAGAAGACTGCTTGCTTCAGTTGATCGAAGACTTCTCATTTCTACCGCCCTCTCGTTGTGTTTCTTATGTAGTATTTAAATTGAGCAATTATTATACGGATTATTAATATTATTGCAAGAATTGATTGAGTGTTTGTCATGCCAGCCGAGCGCGGAGCGCGAGAGGTGGCATCCAGCGACTCTATTTATAAAGTCACTGGATGCCAGCTAAAAGCACGCTGGCATGACATCACTTATACGCTTTCCCTTCCCGCAAACGCATGCGCAAGAGTACCGCTATCGATATATTCTAATTCACCACCAAGAGGAACACCGTGCGCAATTCGAGTCACTTTAATTTGATATTCTTTGATTGTTTCAGAAAGATAATGCGCCGTCGCTTCACCTTCAACAGTGGGATTCGTCGCAAGAATTACTTCTTTAATATTTCCGTCATTTAATAAAAGAAGTAATTGTTTAATGCCTAAATTTTCAGGACCAATGCCATCGAGTGGAGAAAGATGTCCCATTAAAA
>JABDDA010000037.1 GCA_013287845.1 Gammaproteobacteria bacterium | reverse complement strand
TTTAAGTCACATCACAAATATTTTTTGGAAATTCTTTAAAGCGCTCACAATTTTTTTGGCCTATCAATCTGGAGTAGGTGCGATTCGTGTGTTTGGCGGTATTGCTCAATCACTTCGGGATCACAAATATCTAGCACGCGGTGGTATTATTCAATACGAAAGTACAGAAAGTTCAACGTTAAAAATTATGATGTCCGATCTTTGTATTCAAGCAACAGAGTATGGTCCTAAAGGTTGCCATCAAACAGAAGAAAATTTTATGGAAGAAGAAAGTTTTATGGAAAAAGATTTATATAATCCATATTCGAATCACTATCGTGCTAAAGAAAGACATCGAATTTCGGCTCTTTCTGTTGCATATAAGACTCAAGAGGACGCTTATACTAAATATGATAGCGATGGCAGACCAATTCCTGCACTTTATATTTGTCAAACAAGAACAACTGCTTCCTTAAATACCACATTCTGCGGAATCTATCCCACAGATTTATTTAGACCATGTCAACCCGCTACAAAAAATAAAGAAGCAAAAAAATTATCTCAAAAGCCTGCTAAGGAAACATCAAATGCTGAAACAAAACTCGAAAAAACAAAAATATCAAACGATGTAACAATAGGCGACGCCGATCTCATTCGCCGCCTGAAGAAGAATCGTTTTAAAAAATAAAAATTTCGAATGTAATATCAACGTAAAATTTTTTTACGTTGATATTACACTTGACCCCATTTTTTCCATTTTTTATTTATCCTTTGAAATTTAAGACTTCAGGCCTATAATACCTATACATCCCCTATCGTTTCGCCGGTAGGGCACAAGGCCTCTTCGGAGGCCTTTGTTTTTTTAAGGATCTATAAATGAGCCGTCAAATTATTAAGATATCAGCAGACAACATTCATCCTGATCTTATTGATATAAAAAATCGTATTTACATTCCCTTCTTAAATTTTTCTGAATTAAAAATTGTAATAATAGGGTATAGTTTTTCCGACGAGCATATTAATAATTTTTTATTAAATGCTATAAAAAAAATGCTCGGCTATTTATTATTGACCCTAAGACATTTGATCAGTTTAAAAAAAGTATTAAAGATATTAAGTCTTTGAATAACAAAAATAATGTGAACTCTATTTTAGGCGCTATACAAAATTATTTTTCTTGCACTTTAAAAGAATTCTTGGCAAAAACAAATGGCGACTTACATAGACTAACCCAACAACTTGAAGATTAAATTTCATATACTAAGGAGAAAATGCAAGATCAAGTGCAATTTTGACGTAATAGATTTTTATATTAAAATTACACCTATCGCCTTTCATCACCCCAAATTTAAGATTTCCTTAAGGTAAAGCTTGTACAATGAATTAATTCAACTTAACCCAATAATCATCTAAATTGATTTTGTAATAAAACGAGGAAAACATGACAAAAAAGAACGATACGTTTTTAAGTCACATCACAAATATTTTTTGGAAATTCTTTAAAGCGCTCACAATTTTTTTAGCCTATCAATCTGGGGTTGGAGCTGTTCCATTAATGTTTTCCTCTTCTAATTCATTACGAAAATCTCCCGAAATGGCACATGGTGGTACCATTAAATATGCGGATGAAAATGGTTCAGCTTTAAAAATTATGACATCAGATTTTTGCGTTCAAGCAGCATTAAATGGGCCACTAGGTTGTCATCGCATTGTAAACGATACACCGATGAAACAAACAGTGGGTGGCGTAGCTGCCGTTACACGAATAGATGCACTTTCTGTGCGACCTATATTTAAAAATAAAGTAACTGCAGATGCAGTCTATATTTGTCAAACAGAGGGAACTTTTCCGGTAGAAAAAGGCGGCTTATCGTTTCTTTATAACCTGCCATCTACAATATGCAGAACATATTCAGCAAAGTTATTTAAAACTTGCCAAACAGATGCCAATACAAATGGACTAGAAGAAAAATTTGAGCATCCAAAAATATCACGCGATGTGACACTGGGTGACCCTGATCTTATTCGTCGGCAAAATAGATAATGAAAACACGCGCACCCTATTACATCAGAGCACTTCTTGACGGATTTTTATTGTATGAAAAATTCGGTAAAGATGCTTATCCTAAACCTGCAGCAATAACATATACTTTTGCGCTGCCCACACACGATGAAAAGCTTAAAAGTTCTCCACACAATTATTTAAAAACATGTAAACCACTTAATGATAAAAGTATTCAAGAAACAGAACGCGCTTTAAATTTATGGCAAGAAGTCGCTTTAATGACATATATTCGTCACGATAAGAAAAACCCACAGCTACCCAATATTTATTTTATGTGCAATGAACCACCACCAGGTCATAACTGGAATGGAATAACAGAACATGGCATGACACCTCAATTTAATGGAATCAAATATGCTTACAATCCTGTGTACGTTATTTTTGATGAAAATAAATTAAAAAAACCTCGAGGATTTGCGACTCGTGTGCATGAGCTCGGACATCCCGAATTTGCACATCCTTTCGATAACGGAGGATTTCGTGATACTAATTTTCCTTTCTCACAACAATACACGTGGTATTCAAGTTTAAATTACAATGATTTTTTGACTCGAAATTTTTTCCCTATTTATCGATTCAGTCCATCCGCCATCGACATGAATGTTGCACATTTCAGATATGGAAAAAGATTTACGCGCACAGAAAATACTATTTATGATTTAACGACATCTCATGCGCCATTCAATACGTATACAGTAGAAACTATTTATGACTGCGGTGGAATGAATACATTCAGCGCACAAAATCACACAGATCACGCCGTAATTAATTTACGAAATGGATTAGATGATTATTCACACGTTGGACATCAGTATTTCACTCAATCTTTTGACACAACAATTCAAAACGTTTGGGCGGGTCGCGGTGAAAATACAATTTTTTTAAATGCAGAAAATAATCGTGTTGCACTTGATTCAGAATCCTCTTCAAAATCAACGATTGTTACTTTCAAACAGGATATTGGTTTAGATGGAATTGAAAATTTTAATCCCGCGCGCGGCGACACTCTTTTAATCGAAAAATCTGTGACAGATAAAACATGCGACACTGTTGAAGTTAAACCCATGACGCAATCATTTGGAACAGAAATTATTATTGATAAAGATAATATTATTCGTTTTCCTAATGTTGATTTTAATACATTCAAAGATGATACTATTTTATTTGCAAATACAGATGATCCTCGTCAGTGTCCCGCGATTTCAGATTACATGACCAATCTTAGTGTAGATAGATTTTTACATTCAACACGATTGGGTTATACCCCTGTTGTATTTCCAAAAGAACAAATACCAGAAAATCAAAAACAAGCTGAATCAATTATTCATTCTCAAAATAAAAAATTATTTTTTGAATGCAAAACGGATTCATCTCATGCACAACCAAAAGCAAATATAGGTTGGTACAGTTTTTTTAAACAAGCAAAAGAATTTACCTATTCTTCATTAGAATGGATTTATGAATTTTTATTACAGCCTGGCTTAGAATACTTAAGCGCTAATCAGCAAACACTTCTTTGCCTTGCAGCGGGTATATTTTTTGAGAACCCATTTGAGTTATTAGAAATGGGCACACAACGAATGCGACTCGCTTAATGAAAAGAACTTGTTGATTATTACCCAATAAATTATAGAATACCCCCTTATAATTTTTAGATGCAGCACCACACAAGGATGAGTGAACACAGTGAGACATTTCAAAAAAATCCAATTTATTTCTTTTATTTTTTTCAGCTTCATTAGCAACATCACACATGCAGAAAATAATAATGAAAATTCCTGGTTTATTGGTGCAGGCGCAGGAATGTCGTGGACAACTTTATTTAATAATTCGACAACAGTTTCAAATGGATCGGACACACCGCCTTACGATCAAGATTATTTTTCTGTTAAAACACCGACGCCACAACCACAAATACAATTTAATATTGGTTATCGGTGGCATGAAAAACGTGAATTTATTCCTTATTATTCTGCATTTTTTCAATATCGACATTATTTCATCAGTCAGATAAGAGGAAATATTTATCAATATTCATCACCTGAATTTGAAAATTATGATTATCAAATGGATCACACCGCTGATTTGTTCACACTGAATGGAAAAATTAATTTATTTGAATATAAAAAATTTCTTCCTTATTTATCTGCAGGTGCAGGTGTTATTTATAATTATCTGAATAATTATCGGGAATTTCCTTTAGAAAATGTAACGCCACGAACCAGCGCGGGCTATTCTTCAAAAACGAACGCTAATTTAGCACTCACTTTAGGTATCGGTATTGATTTTAAAATAAATAAAAATACATGGGCAACATTAGGGTATGAATATCTTGCTCAAGGAAATCTTTTTACAGGCCCGGGTGATACCACATGGTCTGATACTCATTTAACATTTGGAAAAAATGTCAAAACGAGAACAGTGTTTCTTAATATCTCAATGAATATTCCCGATGGAATGAGGAGCGATCAGTGAAAAAATATTTCGGAATTATTTTTTCTATTTTATTTTTTTCTACTGTGTATGCAGGAAAAAATCCTGTTGATTGGTCAATCAGTCCTTCAAGTGGATTTCCATCACAAACAAAAGTCGGTAGCACTTATGCTGTCTCTTACATAATGACAAACAATTTACCGTTTGCAGTTCCATTGAGTATCACTGGAAATTATACCGGCGGATCATTTTCCTTAACGAATTTATGTAACACAACACTGACTGCAAAAGGAACTGCGGGCAGCACCTGTCAGGTACATTTATCTTTTCAACCAACAAAAGTAGGAAAAAGCACTGCATTCATTACGCTTGCTTATCATAAAAATAGAGTTCCTTTACCTACTCTTTCTTCAACAGCTAGCTCAGCTGAATCAAGCGATAAAATTAATGGACAAGTCACAAAACCATTACCCGCAATTACTTATATTGGAACAAGTTATCCAGTCGAATTTACTTTTGTAAATAATGGATCGACTTCTGTTACAGCAATATCAGTAAATATTTCTGGATTTACAGCAAGCACAAATGCCTGTACTTCTGCACTTGCTGCACATTCTACTTGTATTGTGTCTGGATCATTTTCACCGAGTCAAACAGGACAAAATACATTAGGTGTGACTTATGTTTATGGAAATAATATTTCTGTTCCTTTAACGACACAAACTAATTCACAAAATGGTAGCGGTGGCTGTCATGATGTCAGTGGATTTACAACATTACCATTACCTACGAATACATTTATTTATGCGAATAATGTTATTCAATATACTTTTAGAAATAATTGTAATTCTGGTTCTGAACAATTGGGTACGGTCAGCATCACATCGGATGCAGCACCAACAGCACCCACTTTAATAAAAGGAACAGATACTTGTTCAGGCGCAATATTATCAGCAGGCAGCACGTGTATTATTTTTGTTTCTGTTATTCCCAATGCAACTGCAGCAGAAAGTAATGATCTTTCAATTAATGCAGCGCTTCCATACAACAATTCAACATTATTCGCGCATGCGACTACCAGCGAAATAGTGAATGCCATTTCAAATCAAGATTCACTTCATACATTAACATTTGTGAATCAATGTAATAAAAGTGTTTGGTATGGATTTAAACCAGTCGGTACACCCGATCCTACTCCCAATCCTTCTTGGAATGCATATCAATTAAATCTACAACTCACTGGCGCTGCACCTTCAACCATTACATTACAATTTAGACAATATTTTGGTGGCAGTATTTTTGGTAGAACAGGATGTGATACCAATCCACAAAGTTCAACTTATGGGACATGTACAACAGCAAATTGTACTTCTCTGAATAATTCAAATGGACAATGTACAACAGCGCCTTCTCAACCATTTACTGTATTTGAAGAAAATTTACTTAGCGCACCTGCATCTGATGGTGTTTATGATATTTCTTTAATTAATGGATTGAATATTCCAGGTGAATTTCGTTCACTTGCTCATTATGTTCCTGTGACATCCACTTCTAATTTTAGTAATACATGTGGTAATTCTGCTGGCGCAATCATTCAACCCAGTGATTCAGCATTAGGTGTTTGCAAATGGATTGTTACTCCACCCACAGCAACAGGAACTGATTGCACAGCTGGCACTCAAACGGATCATCCTTCGAATTATTATTTTGTACCCGCAGGTGCAGATGATGGATGCACACCCGGTGGATCATGCCCTATTTCTGGGCAAGTTTGTGGAATGTCTTGGACTCCTCAACCATCGACTAATCCACAATATTTAGGCACACCGATTACTCGGCACTGCGGAACAATTGAAGGATATTGGACATTAGCAAATTGGGTGGGTTATACAGCCACTGCACAATGGGGAAGTTGTAATCTTTACAACCATTACAGTATGGGGACATCAATTGATTCTGTTAAACCTTCCACTCAACCAACTTATGGATTTTCAACATTGAATCCTAATAATAATCCACTGCCTGCTTCCATATTAGCAGACATGTTTGCGTGCCAACCAACAAGTGCATCATCGTGTTACACATCACCTGGAACTCCGAATGTTTGTTTTAATTATCCGCAAAATCCTTATTACGCTTTGAACTCTGGTTATAACGCAAATATTACTAATGCGTGTGGATGTCATGATTGGAATAATTCTTCTACCACTCCAGCGAGTGCACAAACAGCTCAAGCAGCACAATGTTTAAGTTTTAATTCATTGTGGGACTCGCAAGTATATCCGCGGATTTTATGGTTAAAAGAAGCATGTCCCACTGCGTATTCTTATCAATTTGATGATAAATCCTCACAATTTAGCTGTAATGTGTCAGGACAATTAACAGCGTATCAAATTACTTTTTGTCCGGGCGGAAAAACAGGTGCGCCGGGGACTTAAATTGTACATTGAAATTTTTCTTCACTCATCGGCGCAGTGCAATTAGGTGCTGCGCCAGAATTAAATAAACCAATTTGATGATACTTTTCTGGCACAGAAATCAAACAAGTGACATAAGACGTTATAAAAGAAATAGCAATTGATTGAATTGAAGAAGCAATAAAATAACGCATTTCATAAGAAGTAAGATAAAGAAAAAAATCATGGATAATAGATAAAAATGATTCTAAAAATTGCACCATTTTATTTTGATTGAATGTATTGGGCTGTAAAAAATTCGCTTTTCCTAAAAAAGTATTGCTCTCTAATTCTTCGTAGTTTCCACTTGTCAGAAAATCATAACTTTTTTTAAAGGCAAGCCCATCGCCTTCAGTTAATTTATAGTCATTATTTTTGGGAGAAAGAACATAGCTACAAAACATAATACTTTTATGCTGAGGATGATGCTTACCAAAATCTTCAGCAGCACAACGATATTTATTTAAGGCTACTGACACTGCATCAAATTTTTCTAAAAAATCTTGAGTGATGCAAGCAGGGTTATAAGATGAGGCTAAATTAGGCGGAAAATGATTAAGATTTAATACATGACCAAACTCGTGCACAAATACGGCGACATCATTGATATCTTCTCTCATTCCAAAAAAATTGTAATATATACTTTGTTTATCCACTTGTAATTTTAAATATTGAGAATCTCCATAAGTTTCTTTATTTATTATTTTACATCGAGCATTTTTTTTGAATGAGGAAACGATTACTTTGTAATAACCTGTATTTCTATAAAAACTATTTAGTGAAAAATTTTCTTCACATGATTTTATTGTGACACCCATTCTTTGCAATTCAGACAACGTTTTTTGAAAACTAATATATTGCGCAAGCGTCAATGGATTAAACATTCCATCACAATTTTCAGACATCATTTTTGCAAATCTATTTAAATCTAATTTATTATTTTGAGCATAATAACAAATACCTTTAAATCCACGCGCAAAAGGTGGCAAAGGAAAATCTAATTGATAATTTGCTAATTGTGTTGAAGTACAAGCAGGAACACCGTGAGGATATGAAGCAATTATCTTTTTTTTTGCTTTTTCAAACTTTTCTAAAAAAGCAGTTGTAGGATCTGTTGCAATAACTGCTTCATCTTTCCACGAGCACATTGGAAACCACTCCAATCTATTTTCTTTAAAAAATCGTGTGTGCGCCATTAGAGATCCTCGTTTTTACAAAAAGTTTTTTATTATACCAGAATTCCTGATAAGCAATCACATCATACCCATAGAATTTTTGATAAAGTCATAAATTTTATTTTTTCAGTCTTAATATTTCCTTAATAAATAGCTTCTATAATATAACTATCTAAATACGCGAAGAAACTTTAATGCCTAGAAATTACAACATAAATGCATTCTCTCTCTTTAAAATTGTTTTCATCGTTTTGGTGATAGCCCTTGGCGGATTTTTTTCATTTCTATTGAATCGTTCTAATAAATTTAATCCATCAGTCGAATGTGAAGGTTTTACATTAATAGATGGCAACATTGAAACAGCGAATTATGCGCTTGTTGGAGAAAGACATGATGAACATACAGCAGCAGCGCTATGTGTTGATACACTCACTCAAGATAAAAATGAACATATCGTTTTAGTGGAAATGGTTCCCTTCGATCTAGAAATTGATTGCTTTGGTAGAGGATTCACACCCAAAAAAGGAAGACGTTGCATTGGTTGGGATTTAAAAGGATTCTCAGAACGAATTTTCAAAGATGCACAACATACAGCAAAATCAAATACAATTAATTTTCTTGAAATAGAAAGTCGTGGCATTTCTGATGAAGAAGAAGACCAAAATTTAAAAATACAGTATCAAATTCCATATGAACAAGAATATCAAACACTCATCACTCAATTTAATCCAGCGGATTACCCAAATAATTCACCTATAAAGTATAGTTATTCTGAAGATGGCTTTGTTTCTAAAAAAATCGTTTTGAATTTATTAGATGAAATAAAAAATCTGCGCTCGAATAAACTTTCTTATATAGAAATTTTTAGTTCATTAAAAACAAAAGCGGCGGAGTATAAACCAGCCGCTCGCTTACCAATAAATCATACACCCGCTGAAAAGAAAAAATATATTCAAAGCCTTCACGATAGAAATAAATCTCTCATCAAAGCACTTCAGAAATATCATGGAATATTTGTTGTAGTGGTGGCAGGACATGATCATATCG
>JABDDA010000036.1:5222-9258 GCA_013287845.1 Gammaproteobacteria bacterium | reverse complement strand
TTCAGCACGACGTGCTTCGAATTTTGAAATATTTTCTGCTGTTGCATAAACAGCTTTTCCATAAGGAATTAAATAATTTCGACCAAACCCTGGTTTTACTTTTACCTTATCGCCTAACGCGCCTAACGTTCGATTTTTTTCTAACAAAATAACTTCCATAACGCACCTCTTTTATCTAATTTTATTTCTCATTCGATGACGAATATCTAATCCTAAATCTAACAAACCCACCATAGACAATATCACCACACTTAATGGAAACAACCAAACAACACCCACGTACACTAAAATTAACCACAACCAATTTAATTCTGCTAATCCAATTAAACTGTGAATTAAACTTAATCCTGCAATACAAAACGCAACGTATAAAACAGGCATCACATCCAAAATCATTTTATTGTTTTGATAAGAAACAATGAGCCCGACAATAAATAAAAATCCTAAAAAATAACCTAACCGAATTGAATACAATTCTTTTTGCAAACTACCTGGATTAAAAATCACAGCTTGCCACCATCGCGCGATAATCAATTGCAGTAATGCATTTAATAAAATAATGGTGACTAAAAATCCTGTGGCATACTGTTTCGCAACATTAATAATTTCCATTGTATTTTCAGTCAATGCCGTTTCTTTTAATTTACCGACCATTTGTGCGGTTTTATTAAAATAAGCAGTTAATTGTGTTTGCCACCACATTTGAATATCAGGATGTAATGCATGCACAACTAATACAGCAATCACGCCTAATACGGTTGCAACTTGAAACACTCTGCTTAAATTTTCTGTTGCACGTAATATGACTGCAAACACCCATGTTAATACATTAATGACTAACATAATGATGACAGCATCAAGTGCCAGTTGTATTTCACCCCCGCTTGGATAAGTAAAATAACTGACTAAATACGGAATGCATGACACCATCATCAACACAGCGCCTTCAAACATTCCTTTGCGCAATGTTACTAATGCTGCAATTAAAATACTGATAGAACCTATCAATGGAATAAACGCACACACCAATGTAATTCCAATGGCATTCAAACGATTTTTTAAAATAAAATCGGTAAAACGTCGCAGCAAGAGTTATTCCTCGTAATTAATGTTTATCGCAGTATGGTAATAAAGCTAAATAACGCGCCAATTTAATTGCATTTGCTAATTGACGTTGATAACGCGCTTTCGTTCCTGTAATTCGACTCGGAACAATTTTTCCACTTTCTGTAATAAACTTTTTTAATAAGTGAACGTCTTTATAATCAACTTCTTTCACTTTATTTGCAGTAAAATAACAAAACTTTTTTCGACGAAAATAAGTAGACACGATTCTTCTCCTATTATGATTTTGCTTTATCTAATTCAGTTTCAAGATCTGGAATATCTGAGTCATCAAGATCGACAACAGGTTTTCTACCTTTTGAACGAGAAGAATGATCGGGTTCTTGTGAACCTGATTCATAACGACCTTCTTTTTCTTTTAATAAAGGAGAAGGATCTTTCACTGCGTGTTTTTTATTTAAAATAAGATTACGAATGACAGCATCATTAAAACGAAACGCATCACTTAATTCAGACAATGCTTGTTGATCGCACTCAATATTCATGAGTACGTAATGGGCTTTCATAACTTTTTTAATAGGATAAGTGAGTGGACGACGACCCCAATCTTCTAAGCGATGAATTTTTCCTTTGCGCTGCGTCACGATATTGCTGTAACGCTCTATCATGCCCGGAACTTGTTCGCTTTGATCAGGATGAACTAAAAAAATAATTTCATAATGTTTCATAAATACTCCTCATGGATTAAAGCCTTACCGCGTTTGCAGTGAAGGCAAGGAGAGCATCACTCTCAAGGGATGCAGATTCTACGTAAGATTTTCATAGGATGCAACTTTTTATCGCCGCTGATGTGTCATGGATACGCTATAATATTAGGTGTAGAGAAGAGGAGGATATAATAATGTCTGGCCCTCGTAACGACCTCATAAAAGCTGATCTAGATATAGCACTTTTTTATCTTCACAGAGAGCTAAAATTCTCCCTTCAAGAAGCATTGTTTTACTCCGGAAAACTCGATAAAGATCAGCTCGATTGGAAATATGAAGTCACAGAAAAACTAGATCGTATTCGAGACGAGATGAAAGTCACTGACGATCCCAAAATACTCATCGCAGAAGCCAGTGCTTCACTAAAAAAGAAATGGATGGAAAGCCCTATTAAAAGTGAATTTGCTCAAATTGCAGGCGGAATGCATGCACGATTAGGAAAAATGATTGGAGAAGAAGTACACGAAGACGCAAAAAAAATTAATCTAGACCGCTACAAAAGTCTGACCGACCTACTGGATCAAGTCGGAAATCGTTATGGAAAATGGGTTGCAAAAAATAGCGAGCTGCATCAAAGCCAAGCGAAAGAATCCACTCAAGAAAAACTTCCATCAAAAAGTAGTGTTGCTTCTGCTGTTGCAGCATTAGCACCGAAAACAGAAGAACAAAAAGGAATGTTAGAAACCATGGGAAAAACTAAAGTAGATGCAGATGAACCTCCACCTCCACCACCAGAAGAAGCCAATGAATCTGCTCCTACTGTGACGAATGAAAATGTCTCCATCCCTGAGGTACCCAGAAACAGATCCTCTGCTTTTAGTAATAAAAAATAACTTCGCCTTGACAAAGACTGACTAAAGCTTTGAGAATAAGCGTCCTTTTTTTTATTCATTTTGGCTATGTAGCTCAGTTGGTTAGAGCACGGCATTCATAATGCTGGGGTCGGTGGTTCGAGTCCACCCATAGCCACCAGTTATAAAAATAATCTGTCGCGAATTATTTTCAAATCAAATGCTTTTGAAATTAATTCAGAACGATCACAACATCCCCATTTATTTTTTATCGCTTCAAGATGATGTTCCACTGTGCGTGGAGAAAGATGAAGTTGTTTTGCAATTTGTTTTAACGTCATACCTTTAACAAGATAAAATAAACAATCTAATTGACGTTCACTCAATTTATTTAACTGAATACATTCTTTAGAAACAATGTGATTTATTAACGTTCGATCAATTACAAATCCTTTTTTTTCTAATAAAGGCATCATTTCATTAGATTCATTTAATAAAAAACTCATTCCGAGTATTCCAACATTTTTCCCAGACTGGTTACAAAGTGGTGTCTTATAAGAAACGGCCGCTATTATTTTTCCTGTATGGATTTTTCCATATTCAATATAACTTTTTGGTTTACCAGAAAGAATAACTTCTTGATCATGCGAATTAGACAAGGCGGATGATTTACCCCAAAGAGATTGGTCAGATTTTCCAATGACCTCTCTTTCGAATTGATTTCCTGTTAACTGAACACATATATCATTAGCAGCTAAATATTTTCCTTTTCTATCTTTGCAAAAAATAATTGCGGGTATTGTTTGAAAAAGATGTTCTAACTTTCTGTCATTCATCGAAAAATACTTTAATTTGACGTAGTTTGACCGGCAATTTTATAGTATGTCCAGATAAAATACAATCAATGAGTTCTCTTTAATCAAAATTAATATTGAATATTGAGCTCACCTCACAGAATAGTTAAAGATTGATTTGGAGTGTGACGGACAACAGCAGCGTTGCTTTTTGAATCCGCGGGTTGAAATAAATTAAATGGTGTCCCCATTCCACTCATCAAATCACCACTACGAGCAATCTGCGCCACCACTTGAACGGGAACATCTTTGAAATCTCGATTGCTATTCGCTTGCATGAAAAGATGAATTCGCTGGATAAGTGCAGATGCTTTTTGATAGACAATAGAGGGAGAAATTTGTTGCACTACTATTAATGATTTTTGATCTACATTTGCTACTGCTGTGTTATTCGATGCAGCTGTGATAGGTGCAACTTTTGCATCAACTACGTTTGGATTTTCACTCTTTGCTTCTGCTGCGACAGATAATGTATTTGTGAGACGTTCAGCTAATGTAGAATGTCTTTCGAAAATGCCTGGATCATTCAGAAAATCATTTAATTCAAACTGTTTCAGAT
>JABDDA010000036.1:2760-5212 GCA_013287845.1 Gammaproteobacteria bacterium | reverse complement strand
GTTTCAGATCTTCCATTATTTGTGTAATTAATATTTCAGGGAATCCTAATAATTTTCCGTAAGCAACAACTAATGCTTGTGCCGCTTTTAATTGATCTTCGATTGTTTTGAATTGAAGTTGAGTATCGGTCACTAATTTTTTAATGAATGCTTTTGAGTCTGCATTATTTGTTTTCGCTTCTTGCCATCTTTTATCAATGATTGAAGAAACTAAAGCGGGTGTATGTTGGACTGCAACTTCATTTAATTTCGCATCGAGAATAGGTTCACCTTCTTTTGCGCTCTGCATCCAATGATTTTCCAATAATTGAATATCTGTAATTTTCTTTTGAGCACGGTGATATTCATCATGCACAGAAAAATTAAATACGCCTCTAGTCGGTTTAGACGTTTCAAATTTTTTACAAAAACTTATTTGTAAAACAGTATAATCTTGAAATTTAACTACAAAACGATATCTTGGCATCGCGGGTGTTTGCTCAATAAAATATTGGTCCAAAAAGTGGTGTCCGGTATCGCGCGAAACGTGAGGAATGCGTTCTCCTTCATAATTTATTTTTAAAGTAGGAATGCCCCATCTTTCTGCTTCTACAAATACAGCAGGAATATTTGTTGATTTCATTTTTTCTATAAAATGTTTTGCATCTAATCGCGGAAAATCTTTTTGATCCGATGTAATTTCATTAACAGATAAACGAGTAAGCGGTTTCATTTGCCCGGCTAACTCAGCCTGATATTTTTCTTTCGCGTGTTTAAGAATTTCTGCTTCCGCATTTTTTAGCGCAGCTTTATATATTTCAATCAGCTGTTTAAATAGTAATGGTTTAACTTGATTTAATTTATTCACCAATGCAATGACATTTTGTGGAACGTGTTTAATATCGTCCAATTGTTTTAAATCAGAATCAAAATCATGATACTGATGCGTGGTGACTAAACACATTCTCGCCGCTAAACTGTATTTCACTCCTTGTTCAAATAATTCTAAATTCGGTAATCGCGTGTAATCAGGTACATCTGAAATTTTTAAAAATTCTTTTGCGAATCGTGCAAGATAACCTAACAGCAATTCTGATTTTTGACTTGTTAGAAATTCTGAAACATCAGCAATCTGTTGAAAAACTTTGTCTCTATTTTTTTCATCGGGTTGAAAATGCCAGCTGTTATTAAATATTTCATCGGATAATGCTCCACCTTGCACAAGCCATGTTCTTTCTAAGCTTTCTGTCATTTCAACTAATGTTGTTAACGTTTTTTCTGGAAAACGTCTTGCGAGTTTCGCAGGATTACCATCAATATAACCTTTTAAACCATCCAATCGCTCTTTAAATTTATCTGTTCGAACGGTGAGAAAACCTTTATCCATTTTTTGTTGCAACATTTGCAACGCATTAGATAATTGCGCACACACTCTTTCTAAATTCCTATTTAAATTTTTTATATCGGTTGTTAAAACAGATTTTAAATTTTCATAATGACTCATGAGTATTCTGACAATCTCTTCTAATTTTCTATCAATTTGATTTAATCGACCTTCGAGCATTTGACGCAATGCATCAATTTGTCTTGAGATTGCAACCAATGCTTCTCCCATTTGATTTTCTGATTGCTCACCTGCATTGAGTGCAAATAAAAATAATGACGTTGCAGCAATCGCAATGTTGGCACCGGGTAATAACAATCCCAATCCTGCAGGTGCTGCAATACCAGGAATAGCACCGGCCATTGATGCAATTTGAAAACCAATTGAAGCAGTGCCTTGTAGCATGGTTCCAATTTGGACTAAATCAGTATTGTTTGTTGCTTGTCCTAATTGAGCGATATTCGAAAAAAATGTTTGCGCGTCTTGAAATCCTTTTTTGAATTGCTCACCTTCCGCTTTAATTTCTTCTGATCTTATTCTTTCTTGTTTAAAGTCATCTACAAATTGATCGAAACGATTTTGAATTTCTGAATCGAGACGAGAGAGATTATATTGAACGCGTAACTCGCTTGATTCATTTGCAAGAGCCACACGTGAAGTAACATATTGCAATCCGTCTGGATTTAACGGAAATTTCTCATCTGCTAATTCGCTTGGGCGTAATTTATTGAGCGCTTTCACTTCAGCGGGACCGTAACCTGCCGACGCAGCGTTACCCATTCCCGTCGCTAAAAAATTTACTGCCATTAAACCTAATTTTGCTGCTGGATGTCGTGCAAAAGCAGAAGCTGCGGTAGCTGCTATGCCTGTTGCACCACCAAATAATTTTTTATTGTCTGAAACTTGTTTGGCAATTTCATATTTGGTAATTAAAAGACTTTTTATTTCTTGCTGCATTTGTCTATCGAAATTTCTCCAGCTCTCTGAATTTCTTTGCACCGCTAAACTCGCGCTTAATGTTTTTTGATGATCCACATCTTTAATATCAATTTCTTTTTTTAAATGTTCCCTTGCTAAACAATAAGCACG
>JABDDA010000036.1:0-2750 GCA_013287845.1 Gammaproteobacteria bacterium | reverse complement strand
CTGTTCAAGCATCGCATTTTGAATAGGTGATTTGTTTTGAGTGATTACTCCATCTTTCATTGTTATTGCATTTTCAAATACCATCGGGGCTGATTTCTCAACCTCCTCATAGTCTTTAAATCTTTGAACATCAGCTGCACTTAACATAGGATTCCTCACTTATTCATTTAAAAATTTCGCGTAATTTAATATCAATAAAAGTTTTTGACTAGGGGGAAATTTCCCCTAATTCTGTTATTTGGTACACTATAAAAATTAACATCGACGAGATTAAACTCATGCCCAAAACTTTATTACTGACAAAAGAAACCCGCGCGGGTGAAACGCGTGTTGCATTGATTCCTTCTGATGTTAAAAAATTAATTGCTGAAGGGCATGTTGTGTTCGTTGAAAAAAATGCGGGTGAACAAGCAGGATTTTCTGATAAAGAATATCGTGACGCGGGTGCTGCGATACGCGAACTTAAAAATAATTCTGTATCTTCTTTTCAAGAATTTTTTAATTACGTTGATATTATTGTTCGCGCGAAACGTCCTGATCGTTCTCGAGAAATTTTAGAAAATAAAACGATCACGCCAGGAACAATGATGATTGGCGCACTCGATCCACTTGAAAAAAATTCTGAACATATTTCAGAATATGAAAAAAGAAATATTATTCCGCATAGTATTGATCAACTAAAATTAGCGGCGGATGATCCTAGAAATTTATTATCTGCAATGAGTCAAATTGCGGGGCGATTAGCTGTATTAGATGCAATTAAAAAATTTTCTTCTACTCCTTCTCATATTGTGATTATAGGTTATGGTGCTGTCGGTCGTTCTGCTTTTGATGAAGCACAAAAACAAAAATTATCTGTGACTGTGATATTAACGAATCCTGAAATTGCAAATGAAATAAAATTAAAACATGCGAATGCTGTCATCATGAATTCTTCTGATTCGCTTTCTCATCAACAAGAAATTGTTAAAAATAATATTGTTGATGCAGATATTGTGATTACCAGTGCACGCAAACCTGGACACGCTGCTCCATTACTCATTCCACTTTCCACATTAAAACAAATGAAAAAAAATTCTGTGATTGTGGATATGGCGTTATCTGAAGGTGGAAATGTAGAAGGCAGTGAACATGATGCAACACTCAAATTAGGAAATGAAATTATTGTGACAAACACCAGTGGTTATCCAAAAGCATTTCCTCGTGAAGCGAGTGTTGCGTGGAGTCGGGTGACGACCGCATATATTTTAAGTTTATTTCACACCTAATTAGTCTTTCAGAAAATAGGTTCACGATAGGTTCAAAATAGGTTCGGATTGAACCTATCTACCGTCTTTTACTATTCGCGATTCGCGAATAGCGAATGGTTGCGATTAAATTTGAAAGCGCAGAGGAAATAAATTTTATTTTTGAAAATGCCGCTCTTCATCAGAAATATGTTTGAACCATGTGTTATCTTTTTTATGTTTATATCTCTCTTTCAATTGATCCAAATATTAATGTCATAGTTCCCAAATTTTTTCTGCTCTAAATATGCTTTTCCAATAACGACCCCCACAGCAGTTAAAGAAAATTGTGGGAAACCACCTCCATTCCAAATTTTTAGAATGCTCTCAAAGTTAGGAATTTTTAGAAAAAACGTTTTGATTTCATCTTCTGACAAACGATTGCTATTAAGAAAATCCTTTAATTGCTCCTTCATTGCATCATCTTTAATAACAAACGAAAAACCATTTGAGACATTGTCAAATAAATATAACCCCACATGCGGATTTATTTCAAAAGTGTCATTTTCAGGCTTTAAAAAACAAATATCTTGAATATGGATCGGTAGAGCTAAATCCTTCACATGCTGTGCAGATACTTTTTTAAGAAACAAATGAGGATAATTACTTGATATAATTTTTATTAAATCACTGGAAATAAATTGCAATACCTTCCCACATGAAATAGCCTCTAAATATTCAAATTTTGAAGTCGAAGCCTCTAAATCCTTAAATTCATCAACCACCATAACAAGCTTTTTCGTCAGCATATCCTCATTAAGTAAACCTATATATTTTGTCTTCGAAAACATAAAGCTCAACGCCAAAATCTTTATCAGACAAACATCAAGTTTTGCTGCAACTTCAATTGATTCATTAATTGCTAACTCTGCAATAACACGTTTAGGCTGTTGCACCCTATCCATAACCAGCTGAGATAATATCTCATGAATCTGCACTGAGCTTGTACCCCCCGCACCTTGAATAGCTTTATAAAGCGCTTTTTGAACATCAACCTCAGAAAACTTATCTAACTCTGATGGAGACAGCTGCTCAATCTGAGAATTGAACTTACTCAAAAAACCTTGTGAGTTTAACTGAAACTTTCCAAAAGCTCGTTCTGCATACGGATAATTCATTGCATTCAATTCGTGAGCCAATCTTTGAACCATTTTCATATCAAAATTACCAACTTGATTGTTATCGCCTGTAATTTGAATAACACCACCAGATTGATTAACCGTATTGAAAGAATGACTATTCCTTATATCTTTCTCTGCAATTAACATTGCATTGTTATTGCCTTTAATTACATTATTTTTTTTGATCCAGCTCCTGAATTTAAATATGCCAATGATCGCAATAATTATTGGAACTATTATTCCTGAAATAAGTTTGTAATGTTCTTCCATCCATTCAATCATTTTTTAATCCTATTATCGCTAACAAATTTTTTAACTCTGCATCAACTTTCGCAACACGAAT
>JABDDA010000035.1 GCA_013287845.1 Gammaproteobacteria bacterium | reverse complement strand
TATTGTGAGTGCATTATGGATGCACGTCTTACTTCCATTCAAAAATATTTTTTCACACCTTAGAAAAATAGTGAGCGCAATTTTATTAGCGTATGGATTAATTGTGATTACAGGTGCTGCAATGGGTGGAACAGATCTTTTTCATCCGTGGGAATTTTCATCAACAAAGAAATCTTCTTTCATCGTCGTGAAAAATATGCTGCAATTCGATAACGAATTAATGCGCGCGAAAAAATTAGTGCTTCTCGATTTTTATGCCGATTGGTGCACGGCTTGTGTTGAAATGGATAAAGCAGTATTCTCTCGCAGCGATGTACAAGATGCGCTGAAGAATGTTGTATTACTTCGTGATGATATGACAGCCTATAATGAATTCGATCGCGCATTGATGCAGCGTTATCAAGTGATTGCTCCTCCGACTATTTTATTTTTTACTCAAGGTAAAGAAATTTCTTCTGCGAAAATTGTGGGAGAAATAAGCGCGGAAAAATTTATTTTACGAATACCAGGACACCCAT
The DNA here is from genome assembly GCA_013287845.1 of Gammaproteobacteria bacterium. GTDB lineage: Bacteria > Pseudomonadota > Gammaproteobacteria > DSM-16500 > DSM-16500 > JABDDA01. Next base: position 9,906 of record JABDDA010000035.1, on the reverse strand, counting down.
GACAGAATCCACTCACCGCACACCTCATTTAACAACCGCCCTCACCGGCCCGTTGCAATTACTTGAGAAAAAAATTCTTTCACATCCCAAAAAAATAGAAGATTGGTTTGAAACACAATGGGAAAAATATACCGCGCCGATTTATGGCTCTGTCGATTTACGCAATGCGGGATTCAAATTAGCCCCCGTTGATATGAATTTATTTCCTGCTGGATTTAATAATTTAAATTCACAATTTTTTTCACTCATTGTGAAAGCAGCTAAAACATTTTTTACGAAACATTTTCCAGCAGCAAAAAAAATTTTGCTCATCCCAGAAAACCACACACGAAATTTATTTTATTGGGAAAATATTAAAACGATTCTTTCGATTTTAAAGCAAGCAGGATTTGACACGCGTATTGGATCACTCATTCCGTTACAAGTAGAATCATTTGATATTGAAACAATCACACGAAAAGAAAATCACATTGAAATAAATAATTTTATTCCTGATTTAATTTTACTGAATAATGATTTGTCAGATGGCATTCCTGACATTTTACAAAATTTAAATCAAACACTGGTTCCACCTGCAGAATTAGGTTGGCATCAACGTTTGAAATCAGAACATTTCCAATATTATTCTGATGTCACACAAGAATTTTCAACCATGTTAGAAATTGATCCATGGTTAATTACGCCGCTTTCTCGTCATTGTGGTGAAATTGATTTTATGCACCACGAAGGTGAAGAATGTTTAATTAAAAACGTCGATATTTTATTCGAACAAATTAAAAAGAAATATGCGGAATATAATATTGCATGTTCACCTTATATTGTTGTGAAAGCTGATGCAGGAACCTATGGAATGGCTGTAATGATTGTAAGAAGCAGTGATGATTTACGTTCATTGAATCGCAAACAACGCACACGCATGTCCACTTCAAAAAGCGGACAACCTGTTCGTCGCGTGATTATTCAAGAAGGTGTTTACACATTTGAAACATGGGGCACTGATAATTTAGTTGCTGAACCGGTTGTGTATTTGTGGGGCGAACAAGTGATCGGTGGTTTTTATCGCGTGCATAAAGATCGTGGTGTTGATGAAAATTTAAATTCACCGGGAATGCATTTTGAGCCACTTGCATTTACCGATTCATGCGAACACAGTGAAGGTTGTCAAAATCGTTTTTATACCTACGGCGTAATTGCGCGATTAAGTATGTTAGCCGCTGCGCGTGAAATGATGGAACAAAAAAAATGAAACGAAAAATCGGCGTTGTGATGGATGCGATTTCATCCATCGATTTTAAAAAAGATTCTACACTCGCAATGTTGTGGGAAGCACAAGATCGCGGATATGAAATTTTTTATTTTGAGCAAAAAGATTTATTCGTGCGCGATGGAAAATCATTTGGAAATGCAGCTACATTAAACGTATTTCGTGATGAAAAAAAATATTTTGAATTAAGTTCAAAAAATATTTTGTCGTTATCAGAATTAGATGTTATTTTAATGCGGAAAGATCCCCCGTTTGATCAGCAATATATTTACACGACGTATATTTTAGAATGCGCTGAAAAAGAAGGGGTTTTAATATTAAATCGTCCTGCTGCATTACGTGATGCAAATGAAAAATTTTTTACAATCAATTTTCCAGACTGTTGCCCACCGACTTTAATTACGCGTGATAAAAAATTATTTCGTGAATTTTTAAATGAACAGCGTGAAATTATTTGCAAGCCCCTCGAAGGCATGGGCGGTCGTTCTGTTTTTCATTTAACTGAATCAGATATCAATGCGAGTGTCATTTATGAAACACTCACGCAATCAGGAACGCAGTATATGATGCTGCAACGTTTTATTCCTGAAATTAAATTGGGTGATAAACGAATTATTTTAATTAATGGTGAACCGATTCCATTTGCATTAGCACGCATTCCAGCAAGTGGTGAATTGCGTGGAAATTTAGTTGCCGGCGCGAAAGGTGTTTCGCAACCGTTAACAGAAAAAGATAAATGGATTTGCGAACAAGTGGCGCCTGTGTTACGCGAGAAAGGATTATATTTTGTAGGATTAGATGTAATTGGAAATTATCTGACAGAAATTAATGTCACCAGCCCGACAGGAATTCGACAGCTGGATGAACAATGCAATATTAACATTTCGAAAATATTTTTTGATTTTATTGAGTCACAATCAATTTAATTTTTTTATAAAAAATGCTTTTTGCAATCTACAGACCGAAGGTCTGAAAGCTTCATTAGCCTAGGGTTAAGGGCGCGCTCTTTGCGCCCGCAACCCTAGGTAAAACGAAACATAAAAACGAATGAAGCGCTGAAAGCGCGTAACAAAAAATACAAAATTTTTCTTTCGCCCCTTCGGGGCTCCAAACATTTAAATCATTTTTTACCTAGGCTTACGCGCAAAAAGCGCGCTAAGCCTAGGCTAGTGAAGCTTGCAGGCCTTCGGCCTGCATACTGCAAAAAAATTATTTTTTTATAAAAGCAAAATCAAAAAACTAAAAATCTTTCGCCGCAAATACAAATCTCAACTCATCCTTACAAAAGCAACTTTCGACTTCAAATCAAAATAAATTTCACAAGGACTCATTATGAAAAACATTTGGCTCACATCACTTTTTATTCCGCGAAAAAAATTCCACGGATTACTTTTTCATTTCAAAAATATCGAAAATATTTTCGACGCAACTAAAAAAGAATTACAAGAACTCGGATTAACAAACGAAGAAATTAATCGCCTTAAAAATCCAGATCATAAAAAAATTGAAACTGATCTCACTTGGTGCAAACAAAATAGCTGTGAAATAATGACATGGAATGATGAAGACTACCCTCCCCTGCTAAAAGAAATTCACAATCCACCTCTCGTATTATTTATACAAGGCGATAAAACATTATTGTCAAAACCACAATTAGCAATAGTCGGTTCACGCAATCCTTCACACACAGGAAAAGAAACAGCCGTTGAATTCGCGCGTTATTTATCAAATACCGATTTAATTATTACCAGTGGATTAGCTGCAGGAATTGATGCAGCTAGTCACGAAGGCGCACTTCTTTCTGAAAATGGAAAAACAATTGCGATCACAGGCACAGGATTAAATTATATTTATCCGCATTATCACCAAACATTGGCAGAAAAAATTAAACAACGCGGCGCATTAGTTTCAGAATTTTCACCACACACAGAAGCCACGCCAAAAAATTTTCCACAACGCAATCGCATTATCAGTGGATTAAGTTTAGGTGTATTAGTTGTTGAAGCCGCATTAAAAAGTGGATCACTCATCACTGCACACGCCGCACTTGAACAAGGTCGTGAAATTTTTGCAGTCCCCGGTTCCATTCACAATCCATTATCACGCGGCTGTCATCAACTCATTCAGCAAGGCGCAAAATTAGTAGAAACTGCAGAAGATATTCTTGAAGAATTAGGTGCGCTTTATGCATTCATTCAGCAAAAGACCCATGGAGAAATTTCTTTGGATCAGGCAAAATACGCGTCCACAGAAGGGACGCCCTCTCAATTACTGCAATATATTGCATTTGAAACAACTGCATTCGATATCATTTTAGAGAGAAGTGGATTGACGACAAGCGAAGTTTCCTCCATGCTGTTGTCTCTCGAATTAACGGGTTATATTAAAAAAGTAATGGGTGGCTACACTCGCATCAAAGGTAAATAAATTGTTATGTTTGAAGTTTTAATGTTTCTTTTTGAAAATTATATGGATGGAAATATCTCATTGAAAATGGATAATCAAACGATTATTTCAGAACTCGAACGTTTTGGTTTTATACGTTACGAAATTGATCGCGCACTCGCTTGGTTACACGGCCTCAATGAATTCCAAAAAACAGCTGAAAATGCGCCTAAAATTACGCCGCATGCTATGCGTTTTTATATGCCGATGGAAACAGAACAACTCGGTGAAGAAGGCATTGGATTTTTATTTTATTTAGAACGCATGAGAATTTTAGATCCCCTTACACGTGAAATTGTGATTGATCGTTTGATGGTATTAGATAACAGAGAAATTAATTTAGGTCGCATTAAATGGGTCGTGCTCATGGCACTCTTCAATCAACCTGATAAAAAATCTGCACTGACTGTGTTACAAGAAATGGTTTTGTCAGATGCATTTGATGTTTTACATTAGGGAAAAAAACAGACATGGCACATAATCTTGTCATTGTTGAATCACCTGCAAAAGCAAAAACAATTAAAAAATATTTAGGTCCGCAATTTGAAGTGCTTGCGTCATATGGACACGTACGTGATTTACTTCCGAAAGAAGGCGCAGTCGACACAGAACATGATTTCAAAATGAAATATGAACTCATTGAAAAAAATGAGAAGCATGTCGCCGCCATTGTTAAAGCAATGAAAAAATCCGATGCACTTTATCTTGCAACAGATCCTGATCGCGAAGGCGAAGCCATTTCATGGCACATTTATGAAATCTTACGTGAAAAAAAATCACTCGTAAAAAAATCAGCGTATCGTGTTGTGTTTCATGAAATTACACGCTCAGCTGTGCAAGCAGCTGTTGAAAATCCCCGCGAAATTTCAATGGATTTAGTGAATGCACAACAAGCACGTCGCGCACTCGATTTTTTAGTGGGATTTAATCTTTCACCATTATTGTGGCGAAAAATTCGTCGTGGATTATCAGCAGGTCGCGTACAAAGTCCTGCATTACGCATGATTGTTGAACGTGAAGAAGAAATTGAAAAATTTATTTCGCAAGAATATTGGGATATTTCTGCAAAAACAGAATCGAATCAGCAAAGTTTTTCTGCGAAATTAATTTCATATCACGGCGAAAAACTCGAACAATTTACTATTACCCATTCAGAACAAGCAGAAGACATCAAAGAAAAATTATCAAAAGAAGCGAAAGGAATTTTATACGTTACTAAAGTCGATAAAAAACAACGTAAACGAAATCCTGCTGCACCTTTTATTACTTCAACATTACAGCAAGAAGCAGCACGAAAATTAGGATTCACTGCACAACGCACCATGCGTACTGCGCAACAATTGTATGAAGGAATTGATATTGGTCAAGGCGCTGTGGGACTCATTAGTTATATGCGTACCGATTCTGTGAATCTTGCGAATGAAGCGATTACAGAAATTCGTGAATTTATTGCTGAACGTTACGGAAAAAATAATGTGCCTGATGAAATTCGTTTATATAAAACCAAATCTAAAAACGCACAAGAAGCACATGAAGCGATTCGTCCCACATCTGTTACACGTACACCTGAATCATTAAAAGATTTTTTATCACCTGAACAATTTAAATTATACGATTTAATTTGGAAGCGTACTGTTGCATGCCAAATGATTTCTGCAACAATTGATACCGTCGCTGTCGATTTACAATGTGGAAAAGAAAATATTTTTCGCGCGAATGGTTCTGTGATTACAGATCCAGGATTTATTTTAGTCTATCAAGAAGGAATGGATGATGCAGTCATTGCAGCTGAAGATGAAGAACGCATACTGCCTCCACTGAATGAAGGTGACACTGTTAATTTACTCGAAATTTTATGCAATCAACATTTCACTGAACCTCCACCACGTTATTCTGAAGCCAGTTTAATTAAAGCATTAGAAGAACATGGCATTGGTCGTCCTTCTACTTACGCTTCTATTATTTATACATTACAAAATCGTGAATATGTCACATTAGAGAATAAACGTTTTCGTCCAACCGATATCGGTCGAATTGTTAATAAATTTTTAACACAATATTTTACGCAATATGTCGATTATGGATTTACTGCGCAATTAGAAGATGAACTCGATGCTGTTTCTCGCGGTGAAAAAGAATGGGTTCCACTCATGAATGAATTTTGGAAACCATTTAAATCACAAGTGACAGAAATTTTAGAAACAGTTTCACGCAAAGATGTAACACAAGAAGCACTTGATGAAGCCTGTCCTGATTGTGGAAAACCTCTCTCGATTCGTCTTGGAAAATTTAATCGTTTTATTGGATGCACAGGATATCCTGATTGCAAATACACGCGCAGTGTAGCTGATGATAAAAATGCAGAACAACCACAAGAAAAAATTGAAGGACGTGTTTGTCCCGATTGTAATTCTCCACTCGTTTTAAAAGCAGGACGTTACGGAAAATTTATTGGTTGCAGTGGTTATCCGAATTGCAAATTTATTGAATCACTCAATAAACCAAAAGATACAGGAATTGATTGTCCTGAATGCAACAAAGGAAAAATGTTACAACGAAAAACACGTCGCGGAAAATTATTTTATTCTTGCGCGCGTTATCCGGATTGCAAATACGCAGTGTGGAATGAACCGGTTGCAGAATCCTGCCCTCAATGCAGCTGGCCAATGATGACATTAAAAACCACTAAAAAACGCGGCGCAGAAATTGTGTGTCCACGTGCGACGTGTGGGTTTGCAAAACCAGCTGAAGCAAAATAATTTTATCATTTGTCATTCCGAGCCCGTCATCCCGAAACTGTTTTTCGTCGAGGGATCTTCCTCTAATCCATTTTTATTTTTCAATAAAAAACATTTCTATTTCCATGGAGATCCTTCGGCATAAAAAGAAAAAGCATGCCTCAGGATGACAAGCACATTGTCATCCCGAGACTGTTTTTCGTCGAGGATCTCCATCTAATCTCACTATTGCCCGTCATCCCGAGACTGCTTTTCGTCGAGGATCTCCATCTAATCTCACTATTGCCCGTCATCCCGAGACTGCTTTTCGTCGAGGGATCTTCCTCTAATCCATTTTTATTTTTCAATAAAAAACATTTCTATTTCCATGGAGATCCTTCGGCATAAAAAGAAAAAGCATGCCTCAGGATGACAAGCACATTGTCATCCCGAGACTGCTTTTCGTCGAGGATCTCCATCTAATCTCACTATTGCCCGTCATCCCGAGACTGTTTTTCGTCGAGGGATCTCCATCTATAGGATCTAAATCATGAACAAACAATATTACATTTACTTTTTAACAAATAAATATTTAAACGTTTTATACGTTGGCATAACGAATAATTTAATTCGTCGCGTCTACGAACATAAAAATAAACTTCAAAAAGGATTTACTGAAAAATATAATCTTGATCAATTAGTATATTACGAAATTTATTCTGATGTAGAAAATGCCATTATAAGAGAAAAACAAATAAAAGGTTGGTCAAGAATAAAAAAAAATAAATTGGTTTCCAAATTTAATCCAGAATGGAGAGATTTATATAAAGAAATTTGTTAAAATGCTTTTTATATCATTCCAAAGGGTTTCTATGGAGATTCCTCGTCGAAAAAGCACTCCTCGGAATGACACTACTCCCGCCCACTTAAGGAGAACATTATGAAAAATGCAAACGTAATCGCAGACAAACTCGGAAATTTTCTCGCAGACAGCTATTTACTTTATCTCAAAACACAAAGTTTTCACTGGAACGTCACCGGCCCTCACTTTCATTCATTACACAAAATGTTTGAAGAAGAATACGTAGATCTTGCAGCAGCTGTCGATTTAATTGCAGAACGCATTCGCGCATTAGGATTTTATGCGCCCGGTTCATTCACACACTATTTAAAATTAAGTATGTTGAAAGAACAACCTACTATTCCTGCTGACATGGAAATGATTAAAGAACTTTTAAATGATCATGAAACATTACAAAAACATGCACTCACTATTTTTGGTCTTGCACAAGAAAGTGATGATGAAGTCACAATGGATTTAATGATTGAACGCATGAATGTGCATGAAAAAACTGCGTGGATGTTAAGAAGTTCTTTACCTAAATGAATTTCACTCAATCTTTTATTGATCACGAACGCATTTTACACAGCATCAAAACTGCATTTGCAGTTTTGATTGGTTTTATTATCACAAAATTTATTCATCTTCCTGTCGATCAATGGTTGATTATCACCATCATTGTTGTGATGTGCGCGCAAGTGAATGTCGGCAGTGTGTTGCAAAAATCATATATGCGATTTTTAGGAACACTCGCAGGATCTATTTGTGCCATTCTCACGTTACAATTTGCAAATAAAGATCCTGTCATCATTGCGATTGTGATTTCACTCTCTGCCATGATTTTTAGTTACATTGCAACGAGTAAAGCCATTTTTGCAGAAGCAGGAACACTGGGTGCCACGACTGTCGTCATTATTTTAATTGCACAAAATCCAAGTTTACCTTCTGCACTCGGACGCTTCTTTGAAATCACCATGGGATTAGTGATTGCTGCATTAGCTTCGCAATTTATTTTTCCTATTCACGCACGTGCATTATTACGTCGATTACAAGCTAAAAATTTTCAGCAAATTGCTTTATATTATCAAACTATTTTTTTGAAAGAGCCTTCCGCAGAAAATAATAAATTTTGCATGGAGCTAGATGAAAAAATTTCAGCTTCGTTAACCAACCAACGAAAGCTTGCCACCGATGCAGCACGCGAACCGATTGGGAAAAAATTTCACCATAAAAAATTTATTACTTCATTGAATTGTTCAAGAGAAATTTTTCGCTCTATTATTTTTATGCACTACGCAAAAGATTATTCAAATGAAACCAAAAAAATTCTTTCGAATGAAACATTCAAACAATTTCATGAAAAAATTTTTTCAATCCTCAATGAAATCTCTGTTCACTTTGGAGAAAAAAATTTTCCAGCGATTGAGCTTCCGGCACTTTCTTCTTTACAAGGAATCATTCACTCCACCAAAAACCTATCGCGTGAAGATGTTTTACATATTGATGGATTTTTATTTTGTGCGGAAGTATTGTTGGATCGATTACAAGTATTACAAAAAATTTAATTCTGTCATGCCAGCCGAGCGTTTTTTGCGAGAGGTGGCATCCAGTGTCTTAAAGGCACCTCTAGAAATTGCTATTTTGCGTTAGAACGAGGCGCACGAATTTTTAAAAGCGGAGTTTATATGCTAATAAATGAGCATTTTAAAAATGAGTGCAACGAAGTTATAACGCAAAAGAGCAATTTATAAAGGTGCCTTAATATTACTTTAAGCTTTCCTTGCTATCATTAAATAGCACATAAAACGGAGGCCAAAATAATGCGTTTTTTTTCAAAATGTTGTAACCGCCGCCCCTCAGAGGCATATCAACAATTGACAACTCTTGTTGTACAAAGCGATTCAAAAAACTTGAATGAAACCACGTTAGAAAAAATTGAAAGAGAAATAACACTCTGTAATCAAACAAATGCTTTGATTGACACTTTAATTGATGCAGACAAAAAAAGTATAATTTTTCAGAGATTTCTATTCTTAATGATCTTAGCCGGATTGATTTCTCTTGCAACTTACTTAAGTCTCTGGCTTCATGATACACGGAATAAAAACATGCAAACAGCCATCCAAAATTTTCTTGAACAATGTGGAGGAGTTCTTAATTGTAATTATCAAGATAAGAATAATCCCTTCTCCACGATGAGTGAAAAATGCAAAGGAATGCAAGATGAAATCTGTCCCGAAGATCAGGGTCAGACACTAGTATACGGCACCGCGCTTTTGATAGGCGCACCAATTGGCATTGCTTGTTTATGGTTAAGTATAGCCATTACACTTATAGCCTCTACTCTTATTTTTTTCGGTTATTGCAGCTTATGTATAAAAAAACAAACAAATGAAACATTAAAAAATTATTTAAATAAATTAGATATGCAATTAGATGATAACGATTCACTAACAACAATCAAAAATCGTGTTACAGAAAAAAAGTCTCAATTAGAAAATGATGAAGATTATAAAGTTTTTAAACAATTTTTAGAAAACAGAGATGAATATTTTCCAAATCAAGATGGCGATGGGAATGTATCTCGTATTATTTCGAGTTATGTTCGTTAATTGTTATGGGGTCAAGTCTACGCAACA
>JABDDA010000034.1 GCA_013287845.1 Gammaproteobacteria bacterium | reverse complement strand
CCTGATGCAAGCGCTTCCAATAAAACAGTGCCTGTATTTTCGTTATAAGCAGGGTGTAATAATAAATCGCCCGCGAGTAAAAAATTCGGTATATCATCACGTCCGCCTAAAAATTTTATTTTGTCACTTATTTTTAAATGACGCGCTAATTTTAAAAATGAATTTGGATGATCTTTCCCAATTACAAATAATCGCACGCGATTTTTTAATTCTTTGGGTAGAGAATGAATGCCATGCAAAATTCTATCGAGTCCTTTTGTTTTAAAACCAGAACCAATCATCAGCAATAATAATTCATCTTTTTTTAAATGAAATTTTTTGCGTGCTTCATTTCGCAATGTTTCTGCGTTATCAGGCGCGATACGATTTTTTTCTATGCCTGGGGGTAATAAATAAAATCGTTCTGCTTGTGTGTTATAAAATTTTTTAAATTCACTTTGCTGTTGTTTTGATAATAATAAAATTTTCGTCTTTTTTTCAGGCGAAAAAACAGATTTTTCAAAATGAATTAAATGACGATAGCGTGGCGTGAAGCGATACCAAAATCCGCGTTGTTGTTTTGCTTTTGCTTGATAACACGTATCTGCTGCATAATAAATATCGAGATGAGGCATTTTATTAAATCCCACAACGCGATCATATTTTTTTTCAGATAAAATAATTTTTAGTTTTTTTGAAAAATTTCGTGCGCGTGTGTGATTTTGAAAACCACGCGTTGATATTTCGTGAATAGAAAATTCTGAAGGACGTTCACCTTCCCATTTCATGGTGTAAATATCGACGTGATGTCCGCGATGAATGCATTCTTTTGCAATACGCAAAAAATCGCGTTGCAATCCGCCGAAGGGAAAATAATTAAATAAACAAAATGCGAGATTCATATTTCTCTCAAAAACAATCGGCGGTATTATATGTTTTTTTAATCCATAAGGAAATTGACCATGCGGATTTATTTATTTGTGTCGCTCCTTGCTTTTTTTATGACATCATGCGCAACCGCAAATTATTACAATAAAGCAATCCACACCTGGCAAGGTGCACCCGCAGATTTATTGAAAGAAAAATGGGGTGAGCCGGATCAATTAATTACATTGCCGAATGGAAATAAATTATTTGTTTATGTTACAAAAGCACCACGTTATACCCCTCCGCCATTGGTTCCTGCAGCTGTGACTTCATCAGGGGGAAGAGCAACCGTTGTTGCACCCTCGCGTCCGATGAGTTCAGAAATCACATTAAGTTGCACCACCACATTTGAAGTGGGTCGCGATAATAAAATTATGAGTGCAAATTTTTCTGGAAATAATTGTCCGACGGATGAGAGATTTGGGCAGAAATGATTTTATTGTCAAATCCCCATAAAATCCTCATAATCCGCACTCTTAAATAAAAACGAGGTGGGTCGTGAGAAAAATTATTTTATTATTAATGACGTTATTTTTATTTTCCTCTGTCATCGCAGAACCCGTTCAACCTGAAAATGCAGAAGAAGATATTGCTGTTATCAACGATGATCTCACAATAGAACCAAAAAAATTAAATGAAGAAAAACCTGAAATTCCTTACACAATTTCTGCAGCGTATCCTGAAATTGTCGGAGAAAAATTACCAAAAGGCGCAGAACAATTTAATCAACTCATCGAACAACGCATCAAAACAGAAGTCGAACAATTTAAAAAATATGTGAAAGCAGATATGCCACACATGGATACCTTGCCCGATGATGTGAAAAAAAATACGTTAAATATAGATTATGATGTCACTGTGCTTGAACCTAAAAAACACACACTCATTAGCGTGCGTTTAAATACAGAAGGATTTCAAGCCGGCCGCGCGCATCCGTATCACAAATATGAAACGATCACATTTGATTTAACGACAGCAAAAACAATTTCATTAAATGAATTATTTAAACCGAATTATTTGCGTATGCTTGCAGATTATTCTAATAAAAAATTAAATGAAACATTAAAAGATAAATGGATGATTGATCAAGGCACAAAACCAAAAGCCACTAATTTTAAAAATTGGAATTTACAATCGGATAATTTATTAATTACATTTGATGAATATCAAGTGGCTCCTTACAATTTCGGTGCACAAGAAATTGAAATTCCTTATAGTGATTTGAGTAAAGTGATTTCGATGAAGTCGGTGATTGCAACGTGTGTGAAAGAAGAGTGCTAATTATCATGTATAAAAAACTCGATTTTTTATACATGAGAACTTGAGAAAGGTCCTGTCTTTATTAGGCGGCACATGAGTGTATAATCGGCTTTAGCCTCCAAATCTGTGCTAAAACTCTCGTAGTATATTGAAAAACGATATATTGCGAGAGTTTTAGCACACTTATTCTTGACCCAAATTGATAATCTCTTTGATACGTTCTTCAACTATTTTTGTTCTTCCAGTCGATTCATTTGAATAATTTAAATGTCCTGGCAAAGAATTTTTAAATTTATCATCTTGCATTAATGAAGAAAATTTTGATGATAAATATTTTTTTAATTGTGATGAGCAGTGATTAAAATCATCTATGATTTCTTCTCTACCATCTAATATTGCGATGATATCTTCTATGTCATGGTTCCAAATAAAATTATTTTCACCACGATCTTTAAATGCTTCTAATTTTGTTGCTAAAAAATAAGGTGCAGTAATAACGCGAATGTTAATAGAATTTTTTAATGTTTTTGAAAATGTATACTGAGCAGCTTCTTTCGACAAACATAACTTGCTCGCGCAATTCTTGAAGCCGCTCAGCCACTATCATTATTTTTTCAATGTTGCGATGTGCTTGAGAAATTTTATTCATATTAGTGTTTTAATAACTCCGTTAATTGATTTGCTGCAATTTTTTTTTCTCTCGCTCGTCCACTGCGTATTGCATCTAGCAGTGTGAGGATTTCATAAAATAAATCGTCGGGATGTTCCATAATAGATTTTGGAACTGAATGATAAAGTGGTTCCAATGTTAAACCTTTTTCTTCTCCTTTCTCGTGTGGCCAGACAGGAATAGGATCACTTCCCAAACTCATTTTTTTTCTAAAACTCGGTGAAGAATAACTGGTAGGAACCCCACGTGTTAAGGCACCTAATTTTCCTGGAAATACATATTTTATTCCGTGAATAAAAAATTCTTCGCAGGCTTGCAAGATAGGTTTCGGTTTTTCAAACGATTCATAAGGAGTAATGAGTTTTGCAGACACCAATCGCTTGAAAGCGCTATTAACCTGAGATGGGCTTAGGCACAGCTCGTTAGCAAGACTTCTTTTAAGGATCTGATCAAGTTTCTGTGAATTTATGAGATGCTAATCCACCAAAAATGTTGGTGATATCATCAACATTTTTGGTGGATTATGTAGGAGTATTTATTTGGTTCATCTTCCCTTCAATCCAACTTTTCACTTCCGCTAAAACATCTTCCGGTTTTTTATTTTGCGTTTCAATTAAAGGACCGATGATGACGTGAATGGTGCCGGGATATTTCAGAAATCCGCGGCGGCGCCAGAAATTTCCGGCGTTGTGTGCGACAGGAATAATAGGGTAATTTGTTTCGACGGCGAGTCGTGCGCCGCCCATTTTATAATTTCCAATATGTCCGGGTGGAATGCGCGTGCCTTCGGGAAAAACTAAAATCCAGCGTCCTTCGTCTAAACATTTTTTTCCTTTCGCAATAATTTGATTCATTGCGGAGGATTTATTTTTTCTATCAATAGCAATCGGATCAATATTTGCGAGTCCCCATCCAAAAAAAGGAATCCACAATAATTCTCTTTTTAAAATAATGGCAGAGTGAGGAAAAATCGTGGGTAGAAAAAAAGTTTCCCATGTGGATTGATGTTTGCTCATCACAATTCCATTTTTATTTTTGGGAATATTTTCGAGGCCTTCGATTTTATAATTCACGCCGCAAATTATTTTTAATCCTTTCACCATTGCGCCGGTGAATTTTACAATCATTGCGTAGCGAAAACGAAAGGGGAATGGGCGCGCGAAGATGCATAAGAAACTATAAAAAAAAGTGCCGGCGGCCATGTAGATAGAAAAAAGAAGTGAGCGGAGGAATAAAAATATGTTGTTGTCATGCCAGCTTTTTGTCATCCCGAGGAGTGCTTTTTCGACGAGGGATCTCCATGGAGATCCTTCGGCATAAAAAGAATGCCTCAGGATGACGAGGCTTCGCTTTCGGTTGGAATGACAATGCTCGTGCGCAAACACATAATCCACCGCCTCAGCCAAATCTTTAAATGTCGGAACCTGTTCTGTCTTTTGCCGCAGAGTTTTCGCACCTTTTCCTGTTAACACTAAAACTGGTTTGCATCCTGCTGCATGCGCAGTTTCAACATCCGACAATTTATCTCCCACAAAAAAAACATTTTTCAAATCCACCGAATATTTTTTTTGAATTTGAAATAATAATCCGGGTTTGGGTTTGCGACATTCACACTGATCATCTGGATGATGCGGACAGAAAAAAATATCATCAATGTGTCCGCCCACTTTTTTTAATTCTGTTTTTATTTTTTCGTGAATACGATTTAACATAGCTAAATCATAGAATCCACGCGCAATGCCCGATTGGTTTGTTGCAATGACGACTTTAAATCCTGCGTGATTTAATTTTGCGATGGCATCTAAACTTCCTGGAATTAGAAGACACTCTTCGGGTGATTTAATATAGTCATTCGAATCTTCGTTAATGACACCATCACGATCTAAAATAATTAATTTCATGAGAGACTCACTGTTGAAGTAAAGCAATATCTGCCACTTGTAAAAATAATTCGCGTAATTTTTTTAACAATAATAAACGATTTTCACGCTGTTTTTTATCGTCTGTCATGACTAACACTTTATCAAAAAATTGATCGACAGGTTTTCGTAAACGCGCTAATGCAGAAAGCACTTCTTCATATTTTGCTTCTTTGTAAAGTGATTGAATGTGCGCAGATTGGTTTTCCAATTCGTGCGCGAGTTGTTTTTCTTCCTCACCTAATAAAGAAGAATCAATCGCAGATGCTGAAATGGGTTCTTCATATTTTGATAAAATATTACTGACACGTTTGTTAGCAATGCTGAGTGATTCTGCTTCAGGTAATTGTTTAAATGCGAGCACGGCTTTAATGCGACGATCAAAATCAAATGGATCTGTAATTTTTAATGCTGCGACAGAAGCAAAAATATCTGCAGAAATATTTTTTTCTTGATACCAAAAACGTAAACGTTCTTGAATGAAATTTAAAACATCATTCACCGTATTTTTATTTTGTAATAATGATCCGTATAAATTTTCAGAAAATTTTAATAATTCGTGTAAATCTAAATTTAATTCTTTTTCAATTAAGATGCGCACGATACCGAGTGCTGCGCGACGCAAACCAAATGGATCTTTTTCTCCGGTGGGTGCTTGATTGATTCCAAAAAATCCCATTAATGTGTCGAGGCGATCTGCAATGGCGAGTGCAATACTTGTTTTTTTATCTGGTAATTGATCGCCTGAAAATCGCGGCATGTATTGTGCATGAAGTGCAAGCGCAACTTCGTTCGGTTCTTTTTCTAATAATGCATAATAATATCCCGCAATCCCTTGTAACTCTGGAAATTCTAATACTAAATGCGTTGTTAAATCTGTTTTTGATAAATAGGCCGCACGTTCAGCTAATGCAACATCTGAATTTATTTTTTTCGCAATCAGTGCAGCTAATTTTTTCACGCGTTCTGTTTTATCAAATAATGTTCCTAATTTATTTTGGAAAATAATTGTTTTTAATTTTTCGATACGATCTTCTAATTTTATTTTTTTATCGGTTTCAAAAAAGAAAGCGGCATCTGATAATCGTGCGCGCAATACGCGTTCATTGCCTGAGGTAATTCGTTTTTCATCTTTACATTCGATGTTACAAATCGTGACAAAATAGGGGAGCAATTTATTTTCTAAATTCATAATCGGAAAATAACGTTGATGATCTTGCATCGCAGAAATGAGTGCGGGCTGTGGTACATTTAAAAAAGTTTCATCAAAACTTCCGAGCAGTCCAACAGGCCATTCAACTATGCTGGTCACTTCTTCTAATAATCTAACATCCACCATCGGCGCAACATTTTTCCCTAATTTTTTTCTAACGACGCGATCAATTTCTTCCATAATTTTATTTTGACGTTCATTAAAATCAGCTAACACAAAACCTTTTTTTAATGCATCAAGATATTTTTCCGGAGAAGAAATTTTAATTTCTTTCGGATGCAAAAACCGATGACCACGTGTTTTATTACTTGTTTTGCAGCCAAAAATAACCGCATCAATTATTTTGTCGCCATATAACATCATCACAGAATGCACGGGACGAATAAATTTATACGAATGACTTCCCCAGCGCATCGGTTTTGGAATTGGCAACGCAGCTAACGCATCTTCAATCAAAGCAGGCATCATTTCAAAAATAGTTTTACCTTTCACATGCTGCTTGCATCCCACAAATTTTCCTTGCGGTGTTTCTAAAGTAATTAATTGTGAAACATCTATTCCACACGAACGCGCAAATCCCACACACGCAGGCGTTGGATTTTTATTTTCATCGAATGCTTTATCAAGCGAAGGACCTTTGCGTTCAATATTTTTATCCGGCTGATGTGAAATTAATTTTTTAACATAAACAGCTAAACGATTTGGTGTTGCAAAAAAAGAAGCGTCTGAAAATGTTAAATCTGATTCTTTCAAACGCGATTTCACATTTTCTAAAAAATTTTCTGCCAGTGCGCGTAATGATTTCGGCGGTAATTCTTCTGTGTAAAGTTCAATAAGAAAATCAGCGTACATGTTCTTTATCCTGCAATAATGGAAAACCAAGTGCTTCACGCGCAGCAAAATAACTTTCCGCAACAGCTTTCGTGAGCTTGCGAATTTTTAAAATATAATTTTGACGTTCAGTCACCGAAATCGCATTCCGCGCATCTAATAAATTAAATGTGTGTGATGCTTTCAATGCCATTTCATACGCGGGTAAAGATAATTTTGCTGCAATGAGTCTTTCACTTTCTTGTTCATAAAAATGAAATTGTTTAAAAAGAATTTCAACATTCGCTTCTTCAAAATTATATTTAGACATTTCTACTTCATTTTGATGAAACACATCACCGTATGTCACAACACCATTCGGTGTTTCACACCAAATTAAATCATAAATATTATCGACACCTTGTAATGGCATTGCTAACCGTTCTAATCCGTATGTAATTTCACCCGTGACAGGATTGCATTCCAATCCGCCGACTTGCTGAAAATAAGTAAATTGTGTGACTTCCATTCCATTTAACCAAACTTCCCAACCGAGTCCCCATGCACCGAGTGTTGGTGATTCCCAATTATCTTCGACAAATCGAATATCATCTTTTAAAGGATCAATTCCAAGCGCGCGTAATGAATCTAAATAAATTTCTTGAATGTTATCGGGTGAAGGTTTAAGCGTGACTTGAAATTGATAATAATGTTGCACGCGATTGGGATTTTCACCGTAACGTCCATCGGTCGGACGACGACTCGGTTGCACATACGCTGCACGCCAAGGTTCAGGGCCGATTGCACGTAAAAAAGTTGCGGGATGAAATGTGCCTGCGCCGACTTCAATATCGAGTGGTTGCACAATGACGCAGCCTTGTTCTGACCAAAAAGATTGAAGGGTGGCGATCATCGTTTGTAATGTGTGCTTCATAAAGACACCTTATTTTTTTGTCATGCCAGTATGTTTTTAGCTGGCATCCAGTGCCTCTTTAATATTAAAGAAAGGCACTGGATGCCACCTCTCGCAAAAAACGCTCGGCTGGCATGACAATGTAGGGAAGTGATTTTATCTGTTTAGCAAAAAATATGGTACGCTTTCCTGAAAAATTTATAAGTGAGAAAACATGAACAATCCATTACTGAATCAAAACGCACTTCCTCCGTTTAGTGCCATTCATCCCGAACATATTGAACCCGCATTAAAACACGTGATTGAACAAAATCAGCGTGAATTAGCGGATATTCTTTCAAAAATAAAAACATTCTCGTGGGAAAATTTAATGTCACCCCTCGAAGAAATGGAAAATAGAATCGCGCGTGTGTGGGCACCCGTCAATCATATGCATTCTGTGGTGGAATCTGAGTTGTTGCGGAAGGCGTATCATGTTTGCTTACCGTTGCTCACAGAATATGGAACATCATTATCACAAAATGAAAAATTATTTCATGCCATTCAATCGATTTCAGAAAGCAAAGAGTATTCTCAACTCACCGACGCACAACGAAAAATTATTCAAAATGAATTGCGCGATTTTAAATTAGCGGGTGTCAGTTTACCTGAGAAAGAAAAAAAACGTTTCGCAGAAATACAAAAAAAATTAAGTGAACTCAGTACAAAATTTGCAGAAAATTTATTAGACGCAACAAAATCTTGGGTGTTACACATTGCCGATAAAAATTTATTAGCAGGATTATCACAGCAAATTAGGGATGCAGCAGAAAGTGATGCAAAAGAACGTGGAAAAACAGGATGGATTTTTACACTGGAATTTCCTTCTTATTCTGCTGTCATGAAATATTTAGATAATCGAGATTTACGAAAAAAAATGTATGAAGCGTATATGACGCGCGCATCGGATCAAGGTCCTGATGCAGGACGTTTTGATAATTCAGCTGTGATGGATGAATTATTAAAAACACGCCATGAAAAAGCCAATTTATTAGGATTCCCCACATTCGCGCATTATTCTCTTGCCACTAAAATGGCAAAAACACCTGAACGTGTTTTAAATTTTTTAAATGATCTCGTGCAGAGATCAAAAAAAATTGGTGAAAAAGATTTGCAAGAAATGACAGAAATTTCTGGAATGGAAAAATTAGAGGCGTGGGATTTACCTTATTATTCTGAAAAATTACGTCAAAAAAAATATGCCATTTCACAAGAAGAAATTCGCACATTTTTTCCAGTAGACACGGTGTTAAGCGGAATGTTTTCTGTTTTCAAAAAATTATTTGGAATTGAAATGCGTGAACGTTTTGATGTCGACACATGGCATCCCAGCGTGCAATTTTTTGATGTGTTTGATGAAAATAATGAACTGCGTGGATCATTTTATACGGATCTTTATGCACGCCCAAATAAACGTGATGGGGCGTGGATGGATGATTGTTGTGTGCGCAGACGTTTGCCGAATGGAACTATTCAAACACCGATTGCATTTTTAACGTGTAATTTTTCGCGACCACTTGCAAATCAACCCGCATTATTAACACATGAAGATGTGTTAACAGTGTTTCATGAATTTGGACATTGTCTTCATCATTTATTAACACGTGTAGAAAATACCGGTGTTTCAGGCATTAATGGTGTGTTGTGGGATGCAGTGGAATTTCCAAGTCAACTCATGGAATTTTGGTGCTGGGAAAAAGAAGTGATTCAACTTATTTCTAAAAATTTACCGGATGAATTATTTCACAAAATGATTCTTGCTAAAAACTTTCAACCGGGATTACACATGTTGCGACAATTAGAATTTTCGTTATTTGATTTTCGATTGCATTTGGAATATCAACCGAATGAAAAAAATTTCGTGCAAAAAATAGTAGATGATGTGCGTGAGAAAGTCGCTGTCATTCCTTTTCCAAAATTTAATCGTTTTCAAAATACGTTTTCACATATTTTTGCAGGAGCTTATTCAGCTGGGTATTACAGCTATAAATGGGCAGAAGTGTTATCAGCTGATGCGTATTCTTTATTTGAGGAAACGGGTGTTTTAAATTCTGAAACAGGAAAATCATTTGTAAAAAATATTTTGGAACGGGGTGGAGTAGAAGAACCAATGAAATTATTTATTGCATTTCGCGGACGCGAGCCGAAGATTGATGCGTTGTTGAAGTACAGTGGACTGTAGCTTAGCGATGACGATCCAGCGAGTCTGTTAAATATTTATGAATAATACTCGACAGCAAACTTTGATAAGGTAATCCTTCTTTTAAAGCTTCTTCCTGAATTCTTATAAAATCCCATTCAGTCATTCGTAAACTGATGCGGCGGTTTTTGATGCCGTGTGCTTTAGCAATATGCTGAATGCGTTTTTTTTCAGATTTAAGTTTTGGGACACTACGTAATTTACCTGCTTCAAAAGCAGCTAAAATAGCTTTCTCTTCCGCATTTAATTTCTGTTTGCGTTTTTTCATTTTTTAATTCTCCCATGACGTTGTTTAGTGACTTTTCTACTTTTAAAAGCAGGTTTTAAAAAAATTTTTTCATTATCTTCAACAAAAGGCACAAGTACTAAGTAATCATCAATTTCAACAACCAATACATTTTGATGAGGATAATGACTGCTAGGATTAGGAACAATATCAATCAATTTTCCTTCTTCAATTGCAACTACAATAGCTTCAAAGCTTAAGTCTTGCTCTTTTTGTAATTGCTTATTTTTATTTTCGTCCCATTCAATGCGTTTCATTGGTT
>JABDDA010000033.1:1736-10769 GCA_013287845.1 Gammaproteobacteria bacterium | reverse complement strand
GGTACGTTTAAAAGGATTCGATAAATTAATTTTAGTCACCGATTCCATGCGTGCAAAATGTTTATGTGATGGAAATTATGATTTGGGCGGACAAACTGTTTCAGTCAAAAATAATCGCGCAACATTATCTGATGGAACATTAGCGGGAAGTGTTTTAAAAATGTCAGATGCATTAAAAAATTTCATGCAGATTACTAAATGCGATTTATCGGATGCGATTAAATTAATTTCTGAAAATCCTGCGAAAAAATTAAATCTTTTTTCACGAAAGGGAAGTATTGCTTTAAATAAAGATGCGGATTTGGTTTTGTTGGATGATTCATTTAATGTTGTGATGACAGTAGTGAAAGGCGAAGTTGTTTTTTCTACCCAATCAGAAAATATCAGTTAAGTTTTTTATAATGAGAATCGGCGCTAGCACTTAATTTTTCTGTTAATGCTTCTTTTACTGCAGGGGTATCATCCCAGTATCTTGCAGCTTTGAGCGGTGTATTGCCTTCATTATCACAAACATTATCAAGCTCAACATGTAAATCGTTTGCGCATTGGCGCAGATATCGAATAACAGGTACATTTCCACAGCTGGCTGCGTGATGAAGCGCATTTCTTCCATCCCGGTCAGTGTCGAGAATATTGATTTCCAGATCGTGTATCAAATATTGGATGACAGCGAGATTTCTATTAGACTGTGCTGCACGCATTAATGCATTTTCTCCTCTGGAGTTTTTATTTTTTGGATCAATACCCGATTTTTTCACTACATATTGAATTGCTTCGATTGTTCCTTTCGCTGCCGTATTTATTATGAGGTTATTTTTTTGAGTATCCGTCACTTTTGCATCAATGTGTAAATCGTCTAATACATATTTAAGTGCATCCAGTTTTCCACTGCGTGCTGTAATGAGTGCTACGTTGTTAGCGGTCTGTTTAGTTTCATGAGGATCAATTCCTAATGTATTTACACAGAACTTTATGGTGGGAACATCTCCTGAGAAAGCAGCATATTGCAAAGCATTTCCG
The DNA here is from genome assembly GCA_013287845.1 of Gammaproteobacteria bacterium. Classification (GTDB taxonomy): domain Bacteria; phylum Pseudomonadota; class Gammaproteobacteria; order DSM-16500; family DSM-16500; genus JABDDA01. The sequence goes on along the minus strand of JABDDA010000033.1, from coordinate 9,749 downwards.
TTGATTTTATCTGTATGTTTTGGATTTACGTTTAATTTATCTACCGCATACTGCATTAAAGGAGGATGTCCGTGCTTTGCTGCCATAACTAATAAAATTTCTTTTTCTTCAAGGGTGGGAGTGATTTTTAATGTTATAAATTCTATTAATTTAGGATTCCCATTTGCTGTTGCACAGGATAATAAACTATCTCTGTCGAGAGATTTGCCTAGCTCATCCATGACGAATTGTACTGTCAAAATGTTTCCTCCCCAGATTGCGTAGTAGAGTGCATGTGTTCCATATTTGTTTGTACTGTTCGGATCAATTTTTAATTCATTGAGAACATATTGAGTTCCAGAAATGCTTCCGCTCATTAATGCAACATGAAATGCATTTGTTCCTATATTATTTTTCGTGTCTTTTTTTAATTCATCTGCAGCAATGGAAGTTTGAATAGCAACAGGATCGCCCGTTAAACAACTTATTTCCCAAGGAGAAAGTTGATTGATATCGTTTAAGTCGCAGTGAGATCTATACATTTTTAAAGCACGAAGGAAAGCATCATGATCTTTAATTCGTTTGTTTCTTTTTAATGAATCTGCAAATTTTACATCACATCCTAATTCTTGATAACGTTTTGCTAAATCCGTTTCAGAAGAAAGAGAAGGAAAAAGAGTGGGGGTGGTAGATGATCCGTAAGAAACAACTTTTTTAGGAGCAAATGATGTTGATTCTGCCGTAGTAGCTGTAGTTGCTGATGATGCAGCAGCTGTTTTTGTTTTAGGAGAAGATTCTTTTGTATCTTTTGCGTCTATTTTTTTAACGCCCATAAATTTATTTAAAATCTCAACAACGGGATCATTCAGATTCGTTAAGCCAAGCTTTTTATTTTTCCCTCGCATAAATAAATCAAAATCTAAAAAATTTACTTCTTCATCATCGCGCAATAATTTAATTTGAGGATGTGAAAATAAAAATTCTCGTAATAATTTAATGCGATCGTCTTCGGACTGATAAAATTTAAGTGATTTTTTATATTCTAGGATTAATTGGTAAAGGTCGGCTTTTTTCATAAGTGTCCTCGTTTGTATAAATATAGTATAGATTAGTTTTCTTAAGGAAAAATTAAGAGATATTGTATTTCTACAATCTATCTTTAAAAATTTTTCATGACATGATAAGTCCCAGACGCTGTAAATTTAACTTCAATTTTTTTAATTAGGGTTAGGAGCAACTAAAAATAGTTGCCAAAAAGGGCATTATCTTTTATTATGACAAAACGCGAAAAGAGTCTGACAAGATTGTTAACGATCCCAAAGGATTTCACTTGGAATGAATTAACAAACGTTCTGAATGGTTTTGGCTATAAGCAAATAAGTGGCGGAAAAACAGGCGGATCGAGGATGCGTTTTATTCATCCGGATTATCCACCTATCATGTTGCATAAGCCTCACCCGAAACCGGTATTAAAACGTTACCAACTTGAAGATGTTATTCACCTGCTTGAACAGGAAGAATTAATATGAAAGATTTGATGCAATATAAAGGTTATTACGGTTCAGTGCATTTTGATGATGAAGAGCTTATTTTTTATGGAAAAATTGAATTCATTCGCGCAGTTGTTAGTTACGAAGCGACTGATGCAAAAGGATTAAAAAAAGTATTTCAAGAAGCAGTCGATGATTATTTAACAACATGTCGTAAACGAAAAATTGCACCAGAAGTACCTTTTAAAGGCAGCTTAAATATTCGTTTAGGAAGTGAATTACATCGTCGAGTTGCTATTGCTGCTGAGCATCAACATCTCAGTATTAATAAGTTTATCGTTGAAACATTGCATGATGTATTAAAATAAGAATTTAAAATTGTATTTTTACAATCTATCCATAATTTTTTTTCCTGCCATAATTAGCAGCTAAATAAAAATACGTAATTGACAGAGCTTCCCATAAGGTTGACAATAATAATATTAAAGTTGACAAAACGAGGAAGCCTTTCATGACACGTATTCATCCCCGCGGCGAAGAAATTCGTCGATTCATTTTAAATAAAATTGAAAAACATCCTGCGGATATTTCGAAACAAGTGGCTGCGCGTTTTCGTATTTCTCGTCAAGCGGTGAATAAACATTTACAAAAATTAGTGGAAGAAAAAATGTTGATGGAAGTCGGTAACACACGAAATAAAACCTATCAGCTCGCTGTTATTTCTGAGTGGGAAAAAAAATATAAAATGACACCGCAATTAGCGGAGGATGTGATTTGGCGAAATGATATTCGATCAGCGCTTGGAGTGATGCCTGAGAATGTTTTAAACATTTGGCATTATGGATTTACGGAAATGTTTAATAATGTGATTGATCATTCAGGCGGCTCTGAAATTTTTGTAACCATCCAACAAACAGCTACCACAACAGACATGAGTATTTCAGATAACGGCATTGGAATTTTCAAAAAAATTCAAATGGCGTTTAATTTATTAGATGAACGTCATGCGATTTTAGAATTATCAAAAGGAAAATTAACAACCGATCCTGCACGACACAGTGGTGAAGGAATTTTTTTCACATCACGCATGTTTGATGAATATGAAATTTTTTCAGGCGGAAGTTATTTTTCTCATATTCGTGAAATGGAAGATTGGATTTTAGAACACGATCATTTTGAAAAAGGGACACTCGTTGAAATGAAATTAAAAAATGATGCAACGCGTACAGCAAAAGAAATTTTCGATCAATATGCGCCGGAAGAGGGCGAAGATTATGGTTTTACTAAAACAGTTTTACCGGTGAAATTAGCTCAATATGGAAATGATAAATTGATTTCGCGTTCGCAAGCGAAAAGATTATTAGCGCGAGTCGAACTTTTTAAAGTGGTGATTTTTGATTTCAAAAAAGTAGATTTTATTGGGCAAGCATTTGCAGATGAAATTTTTCGTGTGTTTGCGAATCAACATCCTGAAATTACTTTGACAACGATTCATGCCAATGCAGATGTGAAAAAAATGATTGAGAGAGCGAAACAAAAAAGCGCTCGGCTGGCATGACAAAGCGCTACGGTTTCCGCGGTTCGATTTTTTTATCATCTTGCACAGCTATTTTATTGAGCGGAGTTTTTAATGCATCGACGACCGCCTCTTTTACTGTTTTATCTTGAATGTGTTCTGCATACCACAGTGGTGTGTGACCATGCATATCAGGAACATTCATATTTAAATTTTTAGCTTGTTTCCTCAGATAAATAATTATTTCTGGATTTTGGCTAATCCCTGCTGCGTAATGTAATGCATTTCTTTTTTCCGAATCGATACTTGTGAGCGGAAGATTTAATTTTTCTACGGCATATTTTACAGCATCAACATTTCCACTGAGTATTGCGCACATTAACGTGTTTTTTCCAAAACGATCTACACTGTCTACAGAATCTATTTCTAATTTTTTTGTGGAATAGTGCATGGCATCTACATTTCCACTCCATGCTGTGCATAGTAAAACATCATTGTCATATTTACTTTTTTCATTACTTTCTGCGTAATGTATTTCAAATTCTTTCATAACATGTCGCATGAGTGTGACATTACCGCTTCGTGCTGAGTACAGTAATACATCTTCTCCAGCGTTATTGTTACTTTCTAACGGGTTTATTTTTAATTTTTTTACAACATAATTGACTGCGGAAATACTGCCGCTTAATGCAGCAAGATGTAAAGCATTGGCACCCAGTGCATCTCTTTTTTCATCCGTTAATTCTTTTTGATCGATAGCTGATTTAATTTTTTTAGGATCTCCGCTTAAACATGCGATTTGCCAGTGAGAAAGTGCTGCAATGGTTTTTGGATCCATTAATCTTTTGTAGCGAGTTAAACCGTCGTCCAATTTTTCTTCATCGTGAGAAGAAGCGCGAGGGAATAAAGTTGAAAAAGTATTATAGCCCGTGGTGTTTGTTTTAAATTGTTTGAAAAGTGTGGTGACGGTATCTGTACTTTTTTCATCGATTGTAACGGGAGGTTGTTTTTTTAATTTAATGAAATCATTAAATTTTGTGAAATTAATTTCTTCATCATCGCGCAATAACAAATTTTCTTCTGTGTTTAAAAATTCTTTTAATAATTTGATGCGATGATCTTCGCGTTGAAAAAAGTACAATGATTCTGTGTAATCTAAAATTAATTTTTGTAAGGTAACTTTTTTCATGATGAATCCTTGAGTGATCGTGAATTATTTTAATTATAGCTGATTTTAGTGCGAGAAAGTTTTATACATAAAAACGAGGGGTTGGGTGTTGCATCCCTCGTTTAAAATTATTTAGCTGCAGTTGGATTGTGTTGATTGCTGGGGTTTAATTCATTGGTTAAATATTCGATGACAGCGGGATCTGAATTGTTCTGTTCCGCCCACTGTAATGCCTTTCTTAATGTATTTTCTTGAAGAGTTTCTCCTAATTGTGTTTTGAGATATTGAAGTATCTCTACTGTTCCTTCTGCTGCTGCATGTACAAATACGCCGGTTCCATTTTTGCTTACGCTTTTTTTGGGATCCATTTTTAAATTTTCCACTGCATATTTTAATGCAGCAAGATTTTTACTGCGTGCTGCTTGTATGATGACATCGCCACCGTCGATACTTTTACTTTTTTCCGGATCAATTCCTAATCTCACTGCGGCGTATTCCATTGCTGCTCGATGGCCTTTCCATGCTGCGTACAGCAAAGCATTCATATCATATTTATCTTTACTTGTTGTGGAGATTTTTAACTTGAATACGGCATGTTCCATGAGGCCTACATTTCCAGCGTGGGATGCCAATAATAATAAATTCGTATCAACAGTTGGATTAATATCGAATAATTTTATTATTTCTTCGACAAAAGCAATATCTTCATTATATGCTGCGGTTGCTAATAGTTCAGGCTTGAATAAAGGATGAAGAACTAAATTTAAATTATTTTTTACGTGATGTACCGCTAAAATATTTCCTCCTAATACAGCATAAGATAATGCATTTGATCCCTCTAAATTTTTACTATAAAAATCAATTTTTAATTCATTTCGTACCAATTCCATTCCCGAAATACTTCCACTGATTGCAATTAACTGTAATGCATTTTCACTCTTTTTATTGTTTGTTTTTGTTTCGTTTGTTAATTCATGTTTTGTAATACAATCTTGAATAGCTGCAGGATCGCCACTTAAACAAGCGATTTGCCAAGAAGAAAGTGATTGTAGGGGACGATTAAGAAGTTGATGATATTTTTTTAAAGAACGATAAAGTATTTCACTGTTTCTATTTTTTTGTAATTCAGCGGCTGTTTTTGCATCGCATCCTAAATCGAGAAAACGTTTTTCATCATTTTGAGGTTGAAAAAGAGGCGCTTTGTTAGCTGCAGAATAAATAGGTTGTGCTGCTGCGGTGGCTGTTGCTGGTATTGCAGCTGTTGCAGTGCTAGCTGTTTTTGCTTTAGGAATTGCCTTGGTATCTTTTTTTAGAATCTGATTTAGGTTCAGTTTTTTCAGCATTAAAAAAGTTTTGTAAAAGAAGAACAACTGAATCATTAAAGTTTTTTAAATCAAACGATTTGTTTTTTGCTTTCATAAATAACATGAAATCAAAATAACTGACTTCATCTTCATCACGCAATAATTTAATTTTATCGTCTTTAAATAAAAAGTCTTCTAATAATTTAATGCGGTCATCGATTGATTTATAAAATGGAAGTGCTTTTTTATATTCAACGATTAATTGATAAAGGTCGATTTTTTTCATGGTATCCCCCGTTTTTAGTGGAGGTATTTTAGCAGGGTTTTCTTAAGAAAAGCTTAAGATATTGTATTTTTACAATCTATTTTTAAAAATTTTTTCTGCGATGATAACGATCAGTGGTTGTGCTTATAAATCTCTAACAAATGTACCAATAAGGTGTTACACTTATGGTAAAAGAATATATAGCTTACCAAGGCACAGCATTTACCATTGAATGGTATTACGATGCAAATGGTTCAAGCCAAGCACTTGAATATTACAATTCATTAAACGCTGAAGAGAAGATAAAAGTATTACGATTGTTTAAAAGAATGGGCGATGTGGGTGAAATTAAAGATAGAACCAAGTTTAATTTTGAAGGCAACCAAATATATGCCTTTAAACCTAAGCCGCAACGATTTTTATGTTTTTTCTTTACAGGAAAAAAGATCATTGTGACAAATGCTTTTTGTAAAAGAAAACAAAAATTACCTCAAAATGAAAAAGATAAAGCAGTAAAATACAAAATGGATTACGAAAACCGAACTTATCATGGTGACTATTATGCGCAATAAAAGAAAAAGAGTACTTTCAACATTTGAACGTGAAATGAAAAATCCAAAATTTAAAAAAACGTTTGAAAAAAGTTATAAAGAATTTTTATTGTCTGAATTATTAATTGCAATGATGGAGGAAGATGATCATTCCGTGAGGAGCCTCGCAAAAGATATCGGGTTATCGCCGACTATCATTCAGAATATTCGTTCAGGAAAACAAGAAGATTTGATGGTGAGTAATTTTGTGAGTCTTGTGCATACGTGTGGGTATAAAGTATTTCTTGAAAAAGATGATAGGCGAATTGAAATTAAAGATAGAAAATTTAAGGATAGACATTTTCTAAATTTTATTCGAAATCCTCATTAAAGATTATTTTATTTTTTAATTTAATAAAAAATCCCTTTTATTTAGCTGCAGCTGTTGGTGCATTGCTGCTGTTAGGTTTTAATTCATTGGTTAAATATTCGATGACAGCGGGATCTGCATCGTTATTTTTTGCCATCTGCAATGCTTTTTTTAACGTATTTTCTTGAAGAGTACTTCCTAATTTTGTTCGGAGATATTGAAGTATTTCTACTGTTCCCTGCACTGCTCCATATATAAATGCACTGTTTCCATTGTTGTCTGTAATTGTTTCTGCTGGTTCAATTTTTAAATCCTCTACTACATATTTTAATGTAGCAAGATTTTTACTACGCGCTGCATGCATGGCTGCATTGCCACCGTCAATGCTTTTACTTTTCAGATCGATGCTTAATCTGTTTGCAGCACATTCCACTGCTAAATGATTTCCGCTGTATGCGGCATACAGCAAGGCATTCATTCCATATTTATCTTTACTCGTTGTGGGGACATTTAATTTAAATACGGCATGTTCCATCAAGCACACATTCCCAGTCCATGCTGCGTATAATAATAAATTCGTATTATCAAGAGTTGCCCTTGGATTGATATCGAATAATTTCATTATCTCTTCGACAAAAGCAATATCATTGTATGCCGCGTTTTTTAAGAGCCGGAATAGATCGCACTTTTCTGGAATAGCAGTTGAACTTAAATTATTTTTTACGTGTTTTACAGCTAAAATGTTTCCTCCAAATGCAGCATAAGATAATATTCCTTTTAAATTTTTGCTATCAAATGGAATTTGAAATTCATTTCGTATAAATTCCATTCCTGAAATACTTCCGCTGGCTGCAACCCAATGTAATGCATTTGCACCTCTTTTATCTTTTGTTTCTTTTGATAACTCTTGTTCTGTAATGCACTTTTGAATAGCGGTAGGATCTCCACTTAAGCAAGCGATTTGCCAAGAAGGAAATGATTGTGGAGAGTGTCTAGCTTGATGACATTTTTTTAAAGACCGATAAAGCGTTTCACTATTTCTATTTTTTTGTAATTCAGCCGCTTTTTTTGCATCGAATCCTAAATCGAGAAAACGTTTTTCATCATTTTGAGGTTGAAAAAGAGGCGCTTTGTTAGCTGCAGAATAAATAGGTTGTGCTGCTGCGGCTGTTGCTGCTGGCATTGCAGCTGTTGCAATGCTAGCTGTTTTTGCTTTAGGAATTTCTTTGGTATCTTTTTTAGGATCTGATTTAGGTTCAGTTTTTTCAGCATTAAAAAAGTTTTGTAAAAGAAGAACAACTGGATCATTAAAGTTTTTTAAATCAAACGATTTGTTTTTTGCTTTCATAAATAACATGAAATCAAAATAACTGACTTCATCTTCATCACGC
>JABDDA010000033.1:0-1726 GCA_013287845.1 Gammaproteobacteria bacterium | reverse complement strand
ATAAAATGGAAGTGCTTTTTTATATTCAACGATTAATTGATAAAGGTCGATTTTTTTCATAGCTATTCCTCGTTTTTAGTAGGGGTATTTTAGCAGGGTTTTCTTAAGGAAAGCTTAAGGCAATAAAATTAATTGGTGTAATGCTTCAACCGCGTCACACGAATCACATTATTCGATTGCCGAATTTTTCGTAACACTTTTGAAAGATGATAACGATCGTGAACACTCAATGTTAAATTCACTGCAACATAAAGCGAATCAAATTCTTCTGCATTAATATTTTCAATATTCGATTCTGCATTTGCAATCACGAGCGCGAGTGTTGCAAGACTTCCGCGTTCATTGGTAATGTCTACAGATAAATCAATCGGAAAATCTCCGACAACTTTATCTTCCCAGCTGAGTGGAACATATTTATCGAGATTTTCCCTGTATTTTGCAAGCACAGGACATAACTCTGTGTGTACAACAATGCCTTCACCTGTTTCAATGTGTCCACCAATGTGATCACCAGGAATCGGTCTGCAACATTTTGCGTACGTGACAACCAATCCTTCTGTTCCTTTAATGGCAAGTGGATGAATGGGATGTTGTGCTTCTGCAGCTTTAATCACATTCGGTTCAGTGCTGAGTTTCGCCAATTGTTTCGCAACTAAAAGCGCAGTGCGATTTCCTAAACCAATTTCTTCAAATAAATGCGTGACTGAATCTAATTGTGATGTGCGCACAACAGAATTTAAATGCTCTTGTGGAATATGTGTGAAGGTTAAATTAAAACTACGTAATGATTTTTCAATTAAACGTTTTCCTAAATCAATAGATTCTTCGCGATGTTGTTTTTTTAGAAAATGTTTTATGTTGCTGCGCGCTTTTCCTGTGACAACAAAATTTAACCATGCAGGATTCGGTCGCGCACCGGGTGCAGTAATAATTTCAACTTGTTGTCCGCTGACTAATGGTGTGCTGAGTGGTGCAAGACGTTTATCTAATTTTGTTGCGACACACGTATTTCCAACATCAGAGTGAATCGCATAAGCAAAATCAACCGGTGTTGCACCGGCAGGTAATTCTAAAATACTTCCTTTCGGTGTAAACACATACACTTCATCTGGAAATAAATCTGTTTTCACATGTTCAATAAATTCTAATGAATTTCTTGAACTTTTATCCATTTCTAAAACACCTTTCAACCATTCTTTCGCGCGTGCTTGTGCATCACCAAACACGGTTTTTTCAGACTTATAAAGCCAGTGCGCGGAAATTCCATATTCAGCCATTTTATGCATTTCTTCCGTACGAATTTGCACTTCAATCGGAACACCATACGGACCAAATAAAGTTGTGTGCAATGATTGATAACCGTTTGCTTTTGGAATGGCGATGTAATCTTTAAATCGTGGTGTGAGTGGTTTATAAAGATTATGTAACACACCGAGTATGCGATAACACGTATCTATTTTATCAACGATGACGCGAAATCCATACACATCCATAATTTCAGAAAATGATAAATGATTTTCGCGCATTTTTTTATAAATGCTGTAACAATGTTTTTCGCGTCCTGCTAAATGCCACGAAGGAATATTGGCATTCTTTAAACTTTTTCGAATTTGATTATCAATCAATTCCATAATTTCATGACGATTACCGCGTGATGTTGTAATGGAGCGTTTTAAAATTTGATAGCGAAGGGGGTGCAATGCAGCAAAACCTAAATCTTCAAATT
>JABDDA010000032.1:6319-11828 GCA_013287845.1 Gammaproteobacteria bacterium | reverse complement strand
TCGATGGTATAACGCGGTTTATCTTTTCCTGCCACTTGCATTTTTGCAGCTGCAATATGAAATTGTTTTTCAAGCGCAAGTGTTTTTTGCATGTCACCACGCACGCCAATAAATTTTGGATTGAATGCATTCACATACTCATTTAATCGTTTTATCGAGTCACGCTCAGGATCAACAGAAACTAAAACGATTTGCGGCAATTGATTATCCGGTAATTTATCTTGTAATTTTCGATACATTTTATTTAATGATGACATCGTTGTCGGACACACATTTCCGCAATTCGTAAATCCAAAAAATAATAATGTCCAGCGGCCTTTGAAATTTTCTTTAGTAAAAACATTTCCGCGATTATCTGTTAATTTAAAATCTGAAATGTCTGCGGGTGTTTTTAAATATAATCCATCAATTTGAACTTCTTTATTTTGCGATTGTTTTTGGTGGAAGCTTGAATAAAAAACCAATACTGGAAAAACAAATACAAAAAATAATAATAGTGTGAGTAATTTTTTGTGGCTCTTTTTTGTTGCATCATTTGACATGCTATTTACCTCAAACAAAATGATCTATTAACAATAATAAAAATAAAATCCCTAAATAATAAATTGAATATTTAAACACTCGCATCGGTTGTTTTTTATTGTGGCTAAAATAAAGAAACAATGCATGAAAAAGAAAAATACTATTCGCAATTGTCACACCCACAAAATAAATCATTCCAGACATATGAACAATGTAAGGGAGGGATGACACACACACGAGCAGCACAGTATACAACACAATATTTAATTTCGTATAAGGCACACCATGCGTGTGCGGCAACATGGGCACATTTGCTTTTGCGTAATCTTCTAAACGATGAATCGCAAGCGCCCAAAAATGCGGCGGTGTCCACACATATACAATTAATACTAATAATAATGCTTCAGGACTGATGGATCCTGTGACCGCTGTCCAACCTAATAACGGCGGCACTGCACCTGCGATTCCACCAATCACAATATTTTGCGGCGTGGCTTGTTTTAAATAAAGTGTGTAACACGCGGCGTAACCAATGAGTGAAATAAATGTTAAACAGGCTGTTAAACTATTAATGAAAAAAAATAAAATAACCATTCCGATCACGCACAACACACTTGCAAAAATAAAACTATTTCTAGCGGAAATTTTTCCTTTCACAATCGGGCGATGTTGCGTGCGCTTCATAAGTTTATCAATGTGCTGATCTGCCACGTGATTAAATGCAGCAGCTGCACCTGCAACAAGTGCAATCCCTAAATTTCCTAAAATTAATATTTGCAAAGGAACTGCATGCGTGGTTGATAAATACATTCCCACAATCGATGTTAAAATCATTAACATGACAACGCGGGGTTTGCAAAGTTCTAAATAATCGCGAATCACACTTGCCTCTTATAAATTAATTTGAATGCGAATGTTATCACGCACAGCAACAATGCTGCAGCAGTTATCGTGTGCAATACAGCTATTAAAACAGGTAATTTCAACATGACATTCGCCATTCCTAAACAAATTTGTATGATGAGCAACATCACCATTAAAAAAAGAATCCGCATGAGGTCAGGATGATTTTTTAATTTCATCATTGCAATCATCATGAAAATTAAAAAATAACCGCTTATCAATAATGCGCCGACACGATGCATCATGTGAATCATTTGCAGTGATGATAATGTTTGTGTGGGTTGTAAATTAATACAGAAGGGGAAATCAGTACACGCCAGTGATGCGTAATTTGTGCTGGTCCATGCGCCTAAAAAAATTTGTGTGAATAATAAAATGAGTGCGATGAATGTCCAGGAAAATAATTTGAGAGATTCTCTTTTTTGATAGTGCGCTTTGTTATTTAAATAGATTAACCACAGTGCAGATAAAATTAAAAATCCACCGATTAAATGTTGCGAAACAATGATGGGTGATAATTTTAATGTAATTGTCCAGCGGCCTAATAAAATTTGATAAATGAGCAGCAATATTAAACTTGTGATTAAAATTAAATTAAATGGTTTTCTATTTTTCCATAGAATTAAAAAAATAATACTCATGATAAAAAGGCTTAATCCACCGACAGCATAACGATGAATCATTTCCGCCCAGGCTTTAAATAAAATAATTTGAGTGTTAGATGTTGCTGAGACAATCCAATTTCCGTAACAGCCTGGCCAATCGGGACAGCCTAATCCTGCATCGACTAATCGTGTGAATGCGCCGAGGGCAATCACAATGAATGCAAAAAAAGTTGCTGTGAGCGCAAAAGATGAAACTATTTTTATTTTCATAAATCACCCAATCTGCGACACCGATAAAACTTTCTTCATATCTTTCAAAATCAACATCGGATCCACTGAATCCGGATAATACATAAATAAATTATTTCTCGGATCAATCAAATAAATTTTATTCAACACATATAAATTTCTTTCGCCATGATTTATAAATTCATTTTGCAATTCAGGAAAGGTTTTCATCGTCATCACATGAACCCGCGCACTGTCTTTTCCCAATGCTTTTTTCAGCTGATTTAATTGATATTCCATTTTCGAACACGCCGCATCACATTGCACACCTTGCACGTATAAAATACGCCATTTTCCTTTTTCAATTTTCCCGACGGATAAATTTTCAACAACGATAGGCGGCTGCACAAACACACCATGATTTAATTTTTTAAATGAAAAATAATCATGATAACGATACAACAATGAACCCGCCACAACAGGTAATACAAAAATCAAAACCACTAAAAATAATTGTAAATAATTTTTCTTTCGCATTATTTTTTCTCCCGCGTGCGATAAAAACAAATAGCTGCAATGAATAATACGAATGCCATTAAAAACCATTGCACAGCATAACCCAGATGGCGCTCAGCAGGCATCGCTGTAATTACCCATTCACGCGCAAATCCATTCGGTGATTTCGGATCTAATCGTAAAATAAAAGGATAAAAACTTTTATTCATCACCAAACTTATTTCTTTCAAATCTATTTTTTGAATTTGCAATGGATAGGCATACACATCCAAAATATTTTTTCCTAAAATAAATGATTTCTCACTTAACCATTTCACATCACCCATCACACGTTGCTTTCCAGTGATTTTTTTAAGCGGCGCGTGTTCACGCGGAATCCACCCACGATCAATTAATAATAATTTTTTTTCATTTTTAATTTGAAAAGGAGTTAAGACATGAAACCCGAGCTGATCTTTATAAAATTGATTTTGTAGCAACACTGTTAAATCATTCCGATATTCCCCCTCCACAAAAATACGCTGAAAAGGCTGCAAAGAAGGAAGGGATTTTTCATTCAATGCAACAGGCGCCGCTAATTGCTGTTGCTGATAATTCATGATTAATGTTTTTTTATAATGATACCGTTTTAATTGCCACACACCTAACACACAAAAAACAATAAAAAAGAAAATACAAAACAAAAAAAACAACCGCTGGCGAAAAATCATAAATCAATCCGCCCTTTTGTATACGGTTTTTGTTTTTTCAGATAACCCGACGCATCAAATAAAGTATAAGATAAGGTCACTTCTTTCACTTCTTTCGGAATCGCGGGATCAATAAAAAAATAAACCGGCATATCTGCTTTTTCACCTTTGAAAAAATATTGCTGCGTAAAGCAAAAACATTCTGTCTTTTTTAAAAATCGCGCGCCATCCATCGGTGTAATGCTGGGGATTGCTTGCACAGTGATTTCTTTTCCCGTTTGATTTTCCGCATAAAAATAAATAAGTTTTCTTTCGCCAGGATGAATTTCAATGTGGCGCGCAAGTGGAATAAATTTAAATTTAATATTGCCGTGCAATGTCGTTGTGAAATCGACTTTAATCGTGCGTGAAGTGTCGACTTTCATTTCAGGAAAAGGAATTGTTGCTGATCGAACGGATTTTCCGTTGAAGCCGAATTGTTTGCAGACTAAATTATAAATCGGCACGAGCATGTAGCAGAAAAAAAACATGAAAACGACACCGCATAGCAAAATTAGAGTAAGACGTTTGTGATTTCGAGATTGCATCAATCACCTCGTATGGTGTCATCCTGAGGCTGCTTTTTGCCGAAGGATCTCCATGGAGATCCCTCGTCGAAAAAGCACTCCTCGGGATGACAAGCCATTACTCAACTCGTGGCGCTGTTTCAAATGTGTGATACGGTGGCGGTGAAGGCAACGTCCATTCTAATCCTTTCGCACCTTCCCATACTTGATTACTCACAACTTCTTTCTTTTTACCAAAACACGATTTCAAAATAATGTATAAAAAGATGAGTTGCGCAATTCCAAAAATAAATGCGCCTATCGTGCAAATTTGATTAAAGTCTGTAAATTGCAATGGATAATCAGGAATACGACGCGGCATTCCAGCGAGTCCTAAAAAATGCATCGGTAAAAAAGTAATATTCATTCCAATGACCGAAACCCAAAAATGCCACTGCCCTAATTTTTCGCTATACATTTTTCCTGTCCATTTCGGCAACCAATAATAAACAGCTGCAATAATAGTAAATAATGATCCCGACACTAATACATAATGAAAATGTGCCACAACAAAATAGCTATCACGATATTGATAATCACTCGGCGCAAGTGCGAGCATCAATCCAGAAAATCCACCGATGGTAAACATAATTAAAAATCCTAATGCAAATAACATCGGCGTTTCGAAAGTCAAACAACCTTTAAAAATAGTCGCGACCCAATTAAAAACTTTTATTCCAGTGGGCACAGCAACTAACATTGTCATGTACATAAAAAATAATTGTGCAATGAAAGGTGCGCCTGTTGTAAACATGTGATGCATCCACACTGCCATTCCAGCTAATGCAATACCCACTGTTGCATACACCATCGATGCATAACCAAATAATTTTTTACGCGAGAACGTTGGAATAATTTCTGAAATCACACCAAATCCAGGTAAAATTAAAATATAAACTTCAGGATGTCCAAAAAACCAAAACACATGTTGAAATAAAATGGGATCACCACCGCCTGCTGCATTAAAAAAACTGGTGTGAAAATGTCTGTCCATTAACATCATCGTGACACATCCCGCTAGTACGGGCATCACAGCTAATAATAAAAATGCTGTCACTAACCAACTCCACACAAACACAGGCATTTTCATCCACGTCATCCCCGGTGCGCGCATATTAAAAATAGTTACAATAATATTTAGCGCAGCCATGATCGATGACACACCCATCATGTGAATTGAAAAAATAAAAAAGTCAGTCGACATGGGGCCATACGTTGTTGAAAGCGGCGCGTAAAATGTCCAACCAAAATTCGGCGCAGATCCTTTCATAAAAAGTGTGCTAATTAACATTGAAAATGCGAAAGGCAATAACCAAAAACTCCAATTGTTTAATCGCGGTAATGCCATATCAGGTGCACCAATCATCATTGGTATCATCCAATTTGCGAGTCCCGCCATTGCCGGCATGATGACACCAAAAACCATGATGAGCCCATGCAT
>JABDDA010000032.1:0-6309 GCA_013287845.1 Gammaproteobacteria bacterium | reverse complement strand
GTTGTCATTTGATTAAAAAATTCGGGAGAAACAAGTACTTTTCCTGGCTCAAATAATTCTACGCGAATGAGTAACGCCATCACGCCGCTTAAAAAAAACATAATTAAACTAAATGTTAAATAAAGTGTTCCAATATCTTTGTGATTGGTTGTAAATAACCACCGTTTTAATCCGTGTCCAGGTCCATGATGATCATCATGGGAATGATTTGCGATTGCTTCACTCATGTTGTACCTCTTATTTATTTTCTCTTACTTTTTTCACATCGATCGGTTGAATATTTAAAATATTTTTGTGTCGCACAGTGAGCACATCATTTCCCCACGCGTGACGTGTATACGTAATAATTGCAGCGAGGGTTTTATCATCGAGTTGATCACCAAACGCTTGCATTGCTGTACCCGGAACACCGGTTAAAACAAATGAAATCGTTGCGGTTGCTTGTCCTGTTATGACGCGGCTTTTTTTCAAAGGAGGAAATGTAGGCGGTAATCCTTCTCCATTATTTTGATGACACATCGCACAACTTTTTTCGTATTCTACTTTTCCAAGTTGTAATAATTCGGGTTCAGATAAATTTTTTATTCTTTCTTGCTGCGCAAGCGGTGACATTAATTTTTGTTGAGTTGAAACCCATTGATTAAATTCTTCTTGAGGAACTGCTTTCACAACAATCGGCATGAATCCGTGATTCGTTCCACACAATTCACCACACTGGCCGCGATACGTTCCTGGTTGTGTGATGTAAATCCAATTTTCATTAATGTATCCAGGAATCGCATCTTGTTTAATTCCAAATTCCGGTACCCACCATGCGTGAATCACATCATCGGATGTCACTAATAATTTTATTTTTGTATTGATTGGAACCATCATCGGTTTATCAACATCTAATAAAAACCATTCTTGTTTTGGTTTTTCATTATTAATTTCTTCTTGTGATGTGGAAAGCAAACTGAAATAACTGACGCCTTGATCAAGATATTCATATTTCCATTTCCATTGATAGCCTGTGATTTTAATGGTTAATGACGATTGTTGCGTATTATGAATATGCGCTAACACAATCGTTGCTGGAATGGCGAGCACCACTAAAATTAAAAATGGAATGATGGTCCAAAGAATTTCGACACCGATATGTTCGTGAAAATGTGAAGCAACCGCGCCTTTTGATTTTCGATATTTTATTAAAGAATAAATTAAGACACTGAATACAACAAAACCAATCACACAGCACACATAAAAACCCGCCATGTGTAATTGATACACTTCGTGGCTGATAGGTGTGACACCATAGGGCATGTTAATGCCAGGCGTTGCGAATGCATAAATTGCACTCAAAAATAAGCTTAAAAATAAAATAATTCGTTGTGTCATAACGTGGCCTTTTTCTTTGCTGCAAAGCGGTGCCATTAAAACATATTTTTGATTTTTTCCCAATATCGTTTTACTATTTCGTCACTTTATATTACGGAGAAATTTTATGAGCGGAGAAATCTACGCACAAGCCTTATCCCGATTAGACAAAGCAGCGAGTTATGCAAAGATTAATAAAGAAGCTGTTGAAAAATTAAAATTCCCTAAAGCGTGTCTAGAAGTTTCTATTCCTGTTCGCATGGACAATGGAAGTTTACGAATTTTTACTGGCTATCGCGTGCATCACAATGATTTGCGCGGCCCTACAAAAGGCGGAATTCGTTTTCATCCCAATGTTTCTTTAGATGAAGTAAAAAGTTTAGCGTTTTGGATGACAATTAAATGTGCTGTTGTGGGAATTCCTTACGGCGGTGGGAAAGGCGGCGTGATTGTTGATCCAAAAGAATTATCACGCATGGAACTCGAACGTTTAAGTCGCGGATACATTCAACAAATCGCAAGTTTTATTGGACCTGATACTGATATTCCAGCACCCGATGTTTATACCAATTCAATGATTATGGGTTGGATGATGGATGAATATTCAAAAATTGTCAGACGTCTTTCACCTGCTGTGATTACTGGAAAACCGATTCCACTCGGCGGCAGTCAAGGACGTGAAGATGCCACATCACGCGGCGGTTATTATTGCATTAAAGAATTAGAAAAAATTAAAAGTTGGAACCCGAAAAAAATGCGCGTTGCAGTGCAAGGATTTGGAAATGCAGGGCAATTCATTGCTGAAATGTTACATCGTGATGGTTATCAAGTTGTTGCACTCAGTGATTCGAAAGGTGGAATTTATCGTCCACAAGGATTAGATATTCCAAGCGTGATTCACGTCAAAAATAAATCGAAAGAATTACAAGCGGTTTATTGCAAAGATTCTGTTTGCGAAGTCGTTGATGCAACGCGAATTACCAATGAAGAATTATTAGAATTAGATGTGGATATTTTAATTCCTGCTGCATTAGAAAATCAAATTACCAAAAAAAATGCGCCGCGAATAAAAGCCTCTGTGATTGTAGAACTCGCAAATGGTCCAACAACCATTGATGCCGATGATATTTTAAAAGAAAAAAATATTTTAGTGATTCCTGATATTTTAGCGAATGCAGGCGGTGTCACTGTCAGCTATTTTGAATGGGTACAAAATAAATCAGGTTATTATTGGGATTTACCCACCATTCATCAACGCTTGCACGAAATTATGTTGCGTGAATTTAAAAATGTTTTTTCATTAATGGAATCGCATAAAACAGATATGCGAACCGCTGCGTATATTCATGCGTTGAATCGTCATGCGGAAGCGGTGGTGGCGTTGGGAACGCAAGATTATTTTTCTGCGCAAACGATTTCGCGTGCGGAAAATGTGACAGCATAAAAAATTTCATCATTACTAAAAAAATAATTTTTTGCAGTATGCAGGCTGAAAGCCTGCAAGCTTTATTAGCCTAGGGGTCGCGCGCTTTTTGCGCGAACCCTAGGTAAATGATGGACGTAAATGTTTAGAGCCCTGAAAGGGCGAAACAAAAAAATAAAAATTTTGTTGCGCGCTTTCAGCGCTTCATCCATTTTTTATGTTTCGTTTTACCTAGGGTTGCGGGCGCAAAGAGCGCGCCCTTACCCTAGGCTAATAAAGCTTTCAGGCCTTCGGCCTCGCGGGAATTTATTTTTAAATTAAACACTTTTCACAATGCCGATATTGAATCTTACTTACAAATCACTATAAAATGCGCGGCTGTCTCTTAAGTTTTGCAAAAGGATGATTGAGTGATCAAATTATTAAAAAGAATTCTTTCGAAAAGAAGAAACCGCATCATTCTTTATATTTTTATTTTAATTGCCGTTGGATTTGGAAATTATCTAGTCAAAAATGTCGAAAAAAATATCACGCGCATGTTTACGTTAAATGAAGAAGCGCCTGCGCCGTATTTTCCTCCGTATCCTGCTGTCACGGTTGATAAACGCGATCCTGCACTGATTAAACGCGGAGAATATTTAACAAAAGCGGGAGATTGTCTTGCGTGTCACACGAACTCTCCTGAAAAAGGAAAACCTTTTGCAGGCGGTTTACCGATGCAAACACCGTTCGGAATTATTTACACACCGAACATTACACCCGATAAAAAAACAGGAATTGGAAATTGGACAGCAGATCAATTTGTCACTGCAATGCGTGAAGGAATTTCACCCAATGGACATCATTATTATCCTGCATTTCCTTATCTTTATTTCAATAAAGTTTCTACTGAAGATTTATTAGCAATTAAAATTTATTTAGATAGCATTCCAGCCGTTTCTCAAAAAAATAAACCGAACGCAATGATTTTCCCCTTTAACATTCGTTTTTTACAATCCGGTTGGCGATTATTATTTTTTAATCCTGTGAAAACGGGGCCGTATCAACCGAATCCACGTCAATCTGTGCAATGGAATCGTGGCGCGTATTTAGTCGAAGGACTGGGTCATTGTGCAATGTGTCATACACCTTCGTATCATGTGGTGAGTGAAAAAATTCCACTCGGTGCACCGATGCGTCAATACAATTTAACCGGTGCAAAAATACAAGGTTTTCTCGCACCGAATATTACAAAAGCCAATTTAGATAAAATTTCTGAAGAAGAATTAATAAAAGTATTTACACATAATCGTTTAATTGGTGGCGGACAAGTTGAAGGCCCGATGTTAGAAGCAAATCAAAATAGTTTGCGTTATTTAACACACACAGATTTGCTTGCGATTGCAACGTATTTGAAATCAGTTCAAAGTAAATCGCCTCCTTTACCCAAAGGTGGAATTGGTAAAGCGGTTTATGAAAATTATTGTTCGGGTTGTCATATTTCTGGCGCAGGTGGCGCACCTAAATTTGGTGATGCAATGACATGGGCACCTGTGTTGCAAAAAGATAAAGAAATTATTTATAAAAATGCAATGAAAGGAATCGGTGGAATGCCTGCAAAAGGAACCTGTCTTTCATGCCAAGATCAAGATATTAAAGCCGCTGTTGATTACATGTTAAAACCTGTTATGAATTCACGCGGAAAAATGACGTTGGTTAAAAAACAGAAAAAATTAACTGCTGCAGATGGAAAGCGTATTTACGAAAAAAATTGCAGTGTGTGTCACACCTCCGGTTATCAAAATGCGCCGATGACGGGCGATAAAAAAGTTTGGAAACCGATTATTGATGCAGGATTTTTAGCTGCGTATACACATGTTGCAACGGGGGCGAAACATCCTCAAGGTGCATGTATTAATTGTACTGATGAAGAATTATTAGCTGCAGTGAAATATATTATGCAGCAAGGTGCGCCTAATAAAAATTACACATTGTGGTAACGTTGTCATGCCAGCGTGCTTTTAGCTGTCCAGTGACTTCATTAAAAGTTGGATGCTGCCCCTCTCGCAAAAAGCGCTCGGCTGGCATGACAACAAATAAGGAAAATTATGGAAAAAAAAGATAACCACCATCACAAATATTATTTACCTGCTCCAAGCAATTGGCCACTCAAA
Source organism: Gammaproteobacteria bacterium (assembly GCA_013287845.1). Taxonomy (GTDB): domain Bacteria; phylum Pseudomonadota; class Gammaproteobacteria; order DSM-16500; family DSM-16500; genus JABDDA01. The sequence goes on along the minus strand of JABDDA010000032.1, from coordinate 1,377 downwards.
GCATCGATTGCTTTGGTTTCTATTTTTGTGGGAATTGCAAATTGGTTACACGATGTTTGGTTTGGTCCTTATGTATTAATCTTTGGTTTATGCATGTTGCTTTATATTTTATTTGGTTGGTTTGGAACAGTCATTCAAGAAAATCGCGCGGGACTCACACGACACAAACAAGTGGATGTTTCTTTTCGTTGGGGAATGTGTTGGTTTATTTTTTCTGAAGTCATGTTTTTCAGTGCGTTTTTTGGTGCACTTTTTTATGTGCGACTCGTTTCATTACCACAACTCGGTGGCGCGGGTCTCACACACATTGTGAATTGGCCTGCATTTAAAGCGGCGTGGCCAATGTTACACAATCCCAATCCTGCTGCATTTATTGCACCACAATCAGTGATGGAAGCGTGGGGAATTCCCGCGATGAATACACTTATTTTATTAACCAGCGGCGTCACCATCACCATCGCGCATTGGAGTATTTTAAAAAATCATCGCAAAACAATGCTTATTTCACAGCTTGCAACTATTTTATTAGGCATTAGCTTTTTATATTTACAAGGACACGAATATTCGATTGCGTATTTAGAAAAAGGATTGACGTTAGGTTCAGGAATTTACGGAACCACATTTTTTATGTTAACAGGATTTCATGGATTACACGTTACCATCGGAACCATTGGACTGATTGTCATTTTATATCGCATGTTGAGAAATGATTTTAATTCACATAATCATTTTGCATTTGAAGCGGTGTCTTGGTATTGGCATTTTGTGGATGTGGTTTGGTTGTTCTTATTTATTTTTGTGTATTGGTTGTGATGAGTTTTTATCTTGTAAAATTTTTACATTTAATTTTTGCATTAAGTTTATTGGGCGGAACACTTTATTCTTTTTTAGCCGTTAATTCTAAAAAATTTAAATTTCGTTTTATGAATATTCATCTTTTAATTTTTAGTGTGTTTGCTGCTATCACAGGAACCTTTTTAATTTATCCCGCGCATTTCACTTTTCAAACACCTTGGATACAAGCAGCCTATCTTTTGTTATCTATTTTTGTTGCAGCAATCATGGGAATTATTTTTTTCGGGAATCGCGAAAAGAAATTTTTATTGCGAGCGCTTTATTTTATTTTATTTTTTGTGTTGATGTTGATTGTGCATGATGCGGTGGTGAAAGGGACGTTTTTGCTGTAATCAATATTTCCACAAGGTGTTACGCAAATTAAAAAACAGGGGGTGTCTTGATTAATCTAATAAAATAAGGGGTGTTTTTAAGATAATTCAATAAAACTATAGGATGTTTTTAAGACAACTCAATAAAAAGAGGGGGTGTTGTAGAGACAAGTCAAAAAAAGAGACGGCTGTTTTTGGTAGTAGGTCATAA
>JABDDA010000031.1 GCA_013287845.1 Gammaproteobacteria bacterium | reverse complement strand
TGCAAAAAAACGACGCGATCATGTTCTTACTCGCATGTATGAACTCAATTACATCGATAAAAAAACATATGACACTGCAGTGAGCGCGCCTTTAAATGCAAGTTATCACGCATTAGAAACGCAAATTAAAGCACCTTACGCAGCAGAATTAATTCGTCAACAATTAGAACAAATGTACGGCGATATTATTTACACGGATGGTTTTGATGTTTACACAACAATCGACAGCAAATTACAAGAAGCAGCGAATCAATCCGTGCGCGATCATTTGCTTGCGTATGATCAACGTCATGGTTATCGCGGTGCATCACAAAATTTAGGAAGACCTGATTTAAAAAATATGGAATATTTCGAAGAATCACTCGAAGAATTTCCAACCGTCAATGAATTAACACCTGCCGTCGTTGTCGATATGACACAACAAACTGCGATTGTTTTACGCGCAGATGGAAATATGATTACGATTCCATGGCAAGGATTATCGTGGGCACGTCGTCAAATTAATTCTGATTATTTAGGGAAAAGACCCACATCCACGAGTGAAATTTTAAAATTAGGTGATGTCGTTTACATTATGCAAACACCACAAGGTGTTCGTCTTGCACAAATTCCAAAAGCAGAAGCAGGATTGATTTCTTTAAATCCACAAAACGGAGAAATTTTAGCACTCGTCGGTGGATTTGATTATGAAAATAGTAAATTTAATCGCATCACGAATGCAGAGCGTCAACCCGGATCCAGTTTCAAACCGTTTGTTTATTCTGCTGCATTAGAAAAAGGTTATACGCTTGCTTCAACAATTAATGATGCACCGATTGTCGTTGAAAATTTAGATAATAGTTTGTGGCGTCCACAAAATGATACGCATCGTTTTTATGGTCCGACACGTTTGCGTGAAGCGCTCATTCATTCGCGAAATTTAGTTTCAATTCGTTTATTAAGTTTAATTGGATTACCTTACGCAATTGATTACGCAACACGATTTGGATTTAGTTCATCACAACTTCCACAAGGTCTTTCACTTGCATTAGGAACTGCGCTCGTGACACCGTTACAAATGGCAAATGCGTATTCTGTTTTTGCAAATGGTGGATTTAAAATTGTTCCATTTATTATTGACAGCATTCGCGATTCACGCGGAAAAATTCTTTATCAAGCAAAACCTCTTATTGCTTGTGATAATTGTTCAGATAAAAAAAATAGTTATGCGCCGCGTGTGATCAGTGCGCAAAATGCTTTTTTAGTGACATCGGCATTGCATGATGTTATTCAATTTGGAACAGCCGTGCGTGCGAAAACGTTGCTGCGAAATGATCTTGCAGGAAAAACAGGAACCACCAATAATCAAGTTGATGCTTGGTTTGCAGGCTATAACAGCCATATTGTGACAATTTCATGGCTGGGTTTCGATCAACCACAATCATTACATGAATATGGAAATCGAGCAGCGTTACCCATGTGGATTCAATTCATGCAAACTGCATTAAAAAATCAACCGGATCGCGCATTGTTACAACCCTCAGGAATTGTGAGTGTGCGAATTAATGCGCAAACAGGGAAAAAGACATCGACTGCGGATGCGGCGGGACGATTCGAATATTTTATGTCGCCGTATGTACCACAACAAGATGATAAAAATGATGATGAAGATAAAGGTGACACAGCAACAACGCAGCAGCAGGAAGAAAATAACAACCCCACAGTATATTAAATGGGATCCGAGCCGCGCGCGTCAGCAAGCGTGTATATTCTAAATAATTTCTCGGTGATTAAAAGTTTGTACACGCTCCCTGACGGTCGCGGCTCGGATCCTATCGCAAAAACCTTTTTATTGTTTAACGAATTTAAATTCATCACGCTTACCAAATTTTTCTCTCAATCTATCAAATTCCTCAGGAAATTTTTTGAATTCTTCTGTGACAAAAACGGGGTCAAGTGTCATCCCACTGTAAATATTTTTTACGTTGAACTTACACTTGACCCCGAATCCTGCATTTACAGCTGCATCAAAAATCATTTTTGTTGCACGGTTTTTTGCTTGTATTGTGTGGCCTGCAATATGCGGTGTTGCTATCGTTGCAAAATTTAAAATTTCGCGATCGATGTTGGGTTCATTTTCCCAAACATCTAAACAGCATACTAAATGTTTTCCATATTTTTTTAATGCATCGGAATCAATTACAGCACCGCGCCCTGCATTCAATAATACGCTGTGTTTTTTTTGTTTTTTTAAAAAATTTTTATCTATCAAATGATGCGTTGGATATTTTCCATCTCGCGTGAGTGGCGTGTGTAATAAAATTAAATCGAATTCGTTAAATTTTTCTAATGATGTTGAAATAAAATCTTTTTCTGCGTCAGCACGAAAAGGATCATTTTGAAAAACTTCTATCCCCAACATTTTTAATTTTTCTACGACTTCTTTTCCGACAAATCCCACACCGATCACACCTGCGCGTAAATTTTTCTCAGCTAATAATTTCATTTTTTGCAATGCAGCTATCACGCACAAAACATACTGTGCCACTGCTGCTGCATTAGACCCTTGCGCTGCACGCCACATAATATTTTTTTTATTGAGCCATTCAATATCAAGATGATCGATGCCTGCAGAAACAGATCCAACAAATTTTACAGCTGTATCCTTTAATAAAGTTTCATTGACGCGCGTCACTGAACGCACAAGTAACATATCCGCTTCTTTCACATCATCATGCGATAATGTGCGTCCTGGCTTTAAAATAAGTTCATTATTTTTTCCGAAATAATCTTGAACCAGTGGGATTTTTTCATCTGCAATTATTTTCATGCAAAATAACTCGATGCAATTCCAATAAAAATCACAAGACCCACCCAATGATTATTGATAAACGCATCAAAACATTTTTTAGGATCACGCTCTTTCACCAGCCATTGCTGATAAATAAAAAATATTCCCGCGATGATTAATGATAAATAAAACGGCCACTGCAAAGAAAATATTTTTCCCGTCACAACAAATAAAATTAAAAATAAAATTTGCAATAACGCGATGATTAAACGATCGTATTTTCCAAATAAAATTGCAGAAGATTTGACACCGATTTTTTTATCATCTGCGCGATCAGCCATTGCATAAAAAGTATCGTAAATCACGGGCCAAACCATTGAAGTTAAAAATAACATCCAGCATGAAAAGGGAAGCGCATTTTGTTCCGCAGCAAACGCCATTGGAATTCCCCACGAAAATGCAACACCCAATCCTAATTGCGGAAGATGTGTTACGCGTTTCAATAAGGGATAAATCGCGGCAAGAAAAATACCCACAAAAGAAAGAAACGTGGTGAATGAATTTAATTTCAACACCAAATAAAATGATGCAAATAATAATCCACACAAAACATAAATCGCCGTTTTAATATTTATTTTTTTTAGAGCAAGCGGACGTTCGCGTGTACGCGAAACATGCCGATCCCTATCGCGATCGGCAATATCATTCATCACACACCCCGCTGATCGCATCAGCACGACACCCACCACAAAAATAAAAACAATTTTTAAATCGGGTTTTCCTTCTGCAGCTAACCACAATGCCCATAGTGTTGGCCATAGCAATAAAAATATTCCGATGGGTTTATTTAACCGCGTTAAAGAAATAATATTTTTTATTTTTGTGCGCATAATTTAAAAACATCCTTTAAAAAATATTCTGTTAATAATAATTGATTTTCTTCCCGAGAAAAAATAGAACGTCGCATCCATGTTTCTTTTGTTTTTAAAATTTCAAATTGGCTGCGTTTAAAATGATTTTTAAAAAGAATAGAACCTAATGTTTTATTTTTCAAATGTTGAAAGCAACGCCATTTTCCGCGCAATACTGTTTTCGGAAAAACGGTTCGCGCAAACATGAAAGTTTTATTTTCATTTCCAATACTCACTTCGCGAATGAATGCACAGGTGCGTGCTGGAATATTTAAACGCTTTCTTTCTAATGGCGAAGGATATTGCCATCCTTGATATAACACGCGAATCCTTGGATAATGCACACCATGTTTTTTTAATCGCTCTACAAATGAACCAGGATATATTAACCAATCACGAATTATTTTTTCGCATTGCGGAGTGATTAATTTCATTATGGCATTCTCCCAAGAACATCCTATTATCATTATCGGCGCAGGTTTAGCTGCTTATCAAGTTGCGCGTGAATTTCGAAAAATTAATTCACACACGCCCCTCATAATGATCACTGCAGACGATGGACGATTTTATCCTAAACCGCAACTTTCTACAGCAAAAACACAGAAAAAATCGTTAGAAACACTCGTCACTGCGACAGCTGAAACGATGTCTGCACAATTGAATATGGAAATTCGCACACTTACGCGCGTTACCGCCATTGATGCCGATGCGCATTTGATTTCAACAGAGACAGAAAAATTTCATTATCAAAAATTAATTCTCGCTTGCGGAGCCGATGTCATTAAACCACCGTTGACGGGTGATGCAGTGAATGAAGTGCTTTCGATTAATCATCTTTATCATTTCGCCGATTTTGAAAGAAAAATTGAAAATAAAAAACATTTGACGATTTTAGGTGCGGGATTAATTGGTTGTGAATTTGCAAATGATTTAAGTAATGCGGGATATGAAGTACACGTGATTGCACCTGATAAATTTCCATTATCACTTTTTGTTCCAGAAGAAGTGGGAAATCTTTTGAAAAAAGAATTAGAAAAAAATGGGGTGCATTTTCATTTGCAATGTGTTGCGAATACTGTGAATAAAATAAATGAAAAATATTGTTTGGATTTATCGAATGGAAAAAAATTAGAAACAGAATTTATTTTATCTGCGATTGGATTGCGTCCTCACACCGCATTAGCTGTAGCTACAAATATTAAAATTAATCGAGGAATTTTAGTGAATCGTTTTTTAGAAACCAGTGCGGCTGATGTTTATGCACTCGGTGATTGCGCGGAAGTAGAAGGACATGTTTTACCTTTTATTACACCCATGTTAAATTGCGCACGTGCACTTGCAAAAACGCTTCATGGTGAACAAACAGCCGTCGAGTATCCAGCTATGCCCGTGGTTGTGAAAACTCCCGCACATCCGATTGTTGTTTGCCCTCCTCCGAAAAAAATTTCGGGTGAATGGGAAGTTTCATCAGATGGTAACAGCATGCGCGCTTATTTTTTTGATGCAGAAAAAAAATTATTTGGATTTGTGTTAACGAATGAAGCAGTGAAAGAGCGCGCAGAGTTATTAAAAAAGATTCCTCCACTTATTTAATCAACAGGCTCTCCTATTAAAACAACCCCATCTATCCGCACAATTTTTATTTGCGCACCGCGTGGTAAATCTTGCGGGCACAGCACGCGCCAGATAGTTTCATTATCAAAAATTTTTGCGATTTTATTTTGGGTGGGATGTTCGAGTGTCATAATTTGATTGAGATAGTTGTGCGCGTGTCGAGGTGTTTTAATTTTATCGGATTGATGGAGGAAATTTTTTAAAAAATATTTCCATGTGATCATGGAAAAAATTAAACAGCAAAAAAATAAACCGAGCTGAATCCAAATTGATAACGATGGAAAAATCCATTGCGTTAATCCCACCACCCCCGCAATAAATGCTATCCAAAAATAAAATCCTTTTTTTGTGAGGGATTCTATTATCAATAAAGTAATGCTAATTCCAAGCCAATAAAGATACATCGTTCATCTCCAAACACATACAGCTAGCTCACACCCTTACAAATTGATATTATCCATAAAAATAATCAGGAGCCCCTCATGAGTTTCATCGAAAAAAACTTGCAACCCGGCGAGCAAATTATGTTTCGTACGAAAAAACATATTATTATTTTTTTAGTTCCTGTCTTATGGACGCTTCTTATTTTTATTTTTTTATTTAACAGTAATCCCTTCATTCAAAAAGCAGCATTTTTAGCAGCTATTTGCGCCATTGCCACATGGTCAAAAGAATTATTAAATTATTACACCTCTGAATTTGCTGTCACCGACAAACGTATTGTTATGAAAGAAGGATTTTTCTTTCGTCATACCAATGAAACTCGGCTGACGACAATTGCAAATGTCACCATCAATCAAAACTTACTCGCGCAAATGTTAGATTACGGAACCGTATTGATTAATACATTTGGTGGAGAAACCGATCCCTTTTCACAAATTGCATCGCCCATACAATTTCAAAATCATGCATTGGCGCAATTAGAAAAATTAACCCAAAAATAATTTTAATAATACCGCTACAACAATTCCAGCAACAGCAAGTATTAACATTAGTTTTAACAGTGGCATTCCGAATGTGTAATGACGACGTAAGTCATTTTTTTCGTTGGTTGTTTTGATCATGTTTATCTCCTATTAAAAATAATTCTGCTTCATCGCTTTTTTTGCAAGTGCTAATGTTTCTTCCGCAACCACATTCGCACGCTCTGTTCCTTCGCGCAAAATATTTAAAACAGCGGCGGGATCTTTTTCATACATCATTCTTCGTTGACGAAACGGTTCAACAATATTGACTAATACTTCAATTAATTTCTTTTTACATTCCACATCACCAATCGCACCCTGACGATAACGTTCTTCTGCATCAGCCACCCATGCCGTATCAGGATTAAATGTTTCATGAAAAATCCAGAGTGGATTATTTTCAACACGTCCCTTATCTGTTGCTTTTAATCTATTAGGATCCGTGTACATATTCATAATTTTTTTTGAAATCGTATCGGGATCATCACTTAAAAAAATCGCATTATTAAGTGATTTAGACATTTTCAATAAACTGCCATCTTCAGCAGGCGCACCTGTTCCAATTAAACGTTTTGTTCTTCCTAATCGAATTTCAGAAATAGGAAAAACGCCGCCTTTTGTAATATGATCTTTATCTTCTGCATGTGGATCAACACCACAATAAAGTTGATTAAATTTACGCGCAATTTCACGTGTTAATTCTAAATGCGGCGCTTGATCTTCACCGACAGGAACAATTTCAGGACGAAAAATTAAAATATCTGCTGCATTACTAATGGGATAAAGTAAAAACCCAAATGGATAATTATCCCCTAATCCTTTATCACGAATTTCATCTTTCACCGTCGGATTTCGCATCACGCGCGCGTAAGGCACTAACATACTAATAAACACAGTGAGTTCAGCAATCGCAGGAATTTCTGATTGAATAAAGATCGTACTTTTTTTCGGATCAATTCCAACCGATAAATAATCCAGTGCGACTTCTAAAACATTTTCACGCACCTCGAGAGGTCTATCCATTCGCGTTGTGAACGCTTGGATATTCGCAATAATAAAATAACAATCATATTGATCTTGTAATGCAACACGATTTTCAACAGAGCCGACCCAATGTCCGAGATGCAATCGTCCTGTGGGGGTATCTCCCGTTAAAATACGGGGTTTATGATTTTTCATGCCAACCTCTTTACTAAATGATATGCAACATGACCTGCTTTCTTTTGTTTTAATAATTCCCAATTTTGAGGAAGTGTATTTTGCTGCAAAAAGTCGCTGGCTTCCAGATAAATATATGCTTCTTTCGCTAAAAAATTCTGTTCTTCTAAAAAAAAGCAGGTCGGTAATAAAATATTTTTTTGAAAAGGAGGATCTAAAAAAACAATATCAAATAATTTTTTGGGTTTGTGTAATTGCTCTGGAACATTTGCGCGATAAATATCTGCATTTTTTGCATCTAAACGTTCTGCTGTTTCTTTCAATGTTTTAATGACCACAGAGGATTCATCAATAAATGTGGCCTGTGCAGCACCACGTGATAACGCTTCAAATCCCAATGCACCACTGCCTGCAAATGCATCTAAACAATTTGCGCCGACAATCACGGGCGCAAGCCAATTAAAAACAGTTTCGCGCACGCGATCAGGGGTCGGTCGTAACTGTGGCAGCGTGGGAACGATTAATTTTCGTCCGCGCCATGCGCCTCCGATAATGCGAACTTGCCCAGGAAACACGGTGCGACCCCTATGATGAAAATGGATGCTTATGTTAACATTCCTTTCTTAAAATAGGGATTCCAAAATGCTTTTGAAACAAAATAAAGAAAGTGAAAAAAAGGGCTTGTTTACACGCTTAAAAGAAGGCTTAGCAAAAACACGTTCGCGTTTCACGCAAAATATCAGTCAATTAATTTTAGGGAAAAAAACGCTCGATAAAGAATTACTTGATCTGATTGAAATGCAATTACTTTCTGCCGATGTTGGCATTGAATCCACTCAGCAATTGATTCACACGCTTACTGAAAAATTATCTCGTCATGAATTAAATAATTCAGAAACTGTTTTAAAAATATTACAAGACGAAATGAAAAAAATTTTATTGCCCGCTCAAATTCCACTTTCGATTTTCTCAGATAAAAAACCTTTTGTGATTTTAATGGTAGGAATGAATGGTGCTGGCAAAACAACAACGATTGGAAAAATTGCAAAAAAATTACAAATCGAAAATAAGTCTATTTTGCTAGCAGCGGGAGATACCTTTCGCGCAGCCGCCATTGAACAATTGCAAGTGTGGGGGGAACGCAATCAAATTCCCGTGGTATCACAACAATCAGGCGCAGATACGGCAGCTGTCATTTATGATGCAATGGAATCTGCAAAATCACGCGCAGTGGATGTATTAATTGCAGATACCGCAGGACGATTACACACTCAAACAAATTTAATGGAAGAATTAAAAAAAATAAAACGCGTGTTAACAAAATTAGATGCAACCGCTCCGCATGAAATTTTACTGGTGTTAGATGCATCGATTGGACAAAACGCATTAACGCAAGCAAAACAATTTAATGAAGCGATTGGCGTCACAGGATTAGTATTAACAAAATTGGATGGCACAGCAAAAGGTGGAATTATTTTTGCAATTACGAACCAATTAAAATTACCCATTCGATTTATTGGTGTTGGCGAAGGAATTGATGATTTGCGTCCGTTTGATGCAAATGAATTTGTAAATGCACTCTTTGAATAAGGAATTCTATGCGTAACCATTTTAAAGCAATGATGCAAAGTTTCGGACAACTCGGCCGCACGCCTTTCAAAAGTATTATCACGTGTTTATTAATTAGTATTGCACTTACGTTACCTACCACCTTATTTGTTTTATTTAAAAATATTGAAACTATGAACCAACATATTCAGCAAAAAATTCCTTTAACTGCGTATCTCAAAATTGGCACCACAGAAAAACAAGCACTGCAATTAGAAAAAAAATTAGCGCTCAATGACGATGTTGTAAAAACCTATTTGATTTCACCGAATGAAGGATTAAAAGAATTACAAAATCATGCAGGATTAGCAGACGCTTTATCTGAAACAAAAGAAAATCCATTGCCGTGGACCCTCGTGATTTTTCCTAAACAAATTTCTTCTTTAGAAAATTTAACAGCTGAATTAAAAAGTTTATCTGAAATTGAAATCGTGCAATTTAATTCAGTTGAAATAAAACGTTTACAAGCATGGGTGGATTTGGGACAACGTTTAATGTTCGCACTTATTTTATTTTTATCTGTTTCTGTTTTATTAATGGTAAGCAATGCGATTCGAATGACAGATCCATTATCAAATCGCAGGCCTTTTTTATATGCAGGAATATGGTATGGATTACTCGGTGGAATTCTGACGTGGGAATTTGTAGATGGATTAATGTTGTGGCTACAAGATACTTTGATTTCTCTTGCGGAACTTTATCATCAGTCGTGGCAGTGGATAGGATTAACTGCGTCAGAAACAATTATTTTACTAAGCATTAGCATGGTGTTAGGATGGCTCGGATCGTGGGTAGCAGTGATAAATAAAAACACCTCTTCTAAAAATTCCTTTTCTTAGATTTTAATTTCTTCACAAATAAAAAATACCTCAGGAGCTTGAGTTATGGAAAAAGAGCTAATTACTCAGCTACATCAAAATTTTGAAGCTACAGTCCAACACCAAGAGAATATTGAATTTTGGTATGCCAGAGATTTACAAAAACTTCTAGGTTATGAAGAATGGCGTAATTTCTTATTAGTCGTAAATAAAGCCAAAAAAGCATGTGAAACCTCTGGACACCCCATGGAATACCATTTTGTTGACGTCAACAAAATGGTATCTTTGGGGCTCAGTAGCCAACGAGAAATAGACGATATTAAACTCACGCGTTATGCATGTTATTTAATTGCCCAAAATGGCGACCCTCGAAAAGCAGAAATTGCATTCGCACAAACCTATTTCGCTGTACAAACTCGTAAACAAGAGATTATTGAACAACGCCTTGCTGAAATTGAAAGATTACAAGCAAGAGAAAAACTTTCTCAATCTGAGAAATACCTCTCCAGCATTCTTTTTGAACGAGGTGTTGATAGTCAAGGGTTTGCCCGTGTGCGAAGCAAAGGTGATCAAGCATTATTCGGGGGACATACCACTCAACAGATGAAAGATAAATTAGCTATTCCAGAAAATAGACCGCTCGCCGATTTCTTACCAACCATCACGATCAAAGCAAAAGATTTTGCAAATGAAATCACGACCTTTAATTCCACACAAAAAAATTTACACGGGGAACCTTCTATTACTCAAGAGCATGTAAAAAATAATGCGGATGTTCGTAATTTACTTACCCAAAAAAATATTTATCCTGAAAATTTACCAGCTGCAGAAGATGTAAAAAAGGTTGGAAGAAAAATCAAATCAGAAAAAAAACGATTAGAAAAAACTGGGGAGAAAAGCAAAACCTAATGCAATAACTTTTAGCTAGCGAAATAAAACTAAAAGATTGGGAGATACTTTATGACAATGATTGATAATTTAAATTGGCGCTACTTTTTGGCTTTGGAAGAAGAATTAATCGCGACTCAAGGTTTCGTGGAACCTCATGAAAAAAATTATGGAACTTTTTCTCTCAAATATCGCGCTATTATTTTACAAGCCTGTTCTGAAATTGAAATTCTCTTTAAAAAAATTTGCAGTATAGAGCCAGAAAAAAGAGCTGATATAAAAATTTATCGTACCTACATTAATAAACATCATAAACATTTTTTTACTATCGAAGTTCTGATCCCTCTTTACCATAAAAAATTAAAACCTTGGTTTATTTGTGTAGAAGAAGATGATAAAAGCCCTTTATTTTGGAATGCCTATAAGGAAATTAAACATGAAGGAAAATTAGAGTCAGCTACATTAAAAAATGCTATTGATTCACTTGCTGGATTATTTTCTTTACTGCTGGCTTGGTATTTTAAATTATACAAAAAAGAATTCCTTGAAAATGAAGCGATATCACTTCCTAAATTATTTAATTTTGAAGGATTACATCCTGGGTACTTAAAGCTTGAGAGTTCTCATAATATAAAAGTCCCCGGTTTTGAGGAAACAGAGGAGCAGAGAGAATTAAAATCCCACGCTTAATATTTTTTCCATATGATGATTAGCCACGCGCCGCGTGGCTAATTTAAGCACAAGGTTTTCTTAAATTTTCTATTAGCACTCTCGAAATAAGAGTGCTAAAATAACATCCTTAAATTATTTCGGACGCGCTATGAATACAGATAAGTCTATTATTCCCTTGCATTTACCGACCAACAGCATCGACGCTTACATGCATTCTGTCAGCCAAATTCCTATGTTAAGTGAATCAGAAGAAAAAGAATTAGCGATTCGTTTAACGCAAACGGGGGATTTAGCTGCTGCAAAACAACTCATTTTGCCGCACCTTCGATACGTTGTGAAAGTTGCGAAAGGATATGCAGGATATGGATTGCCACTGAATGATTTAATTCAAGAAGGCAATATTGGTTTAATGAAAGCGGTTAAACGATTTAATCCCAATGTCGGTGCGCGTCTTGTGACATTTGCTATTCACTGGATCAAAGCAGAAATTCACGATTTTGTTTTACGTAACTGGCGCATTGTGAAAGTTGCCACTACAAAAGCACAACGAAAATTATTTTTTAATTTGCGTTCAATGAAAAAAAACTTATCGTGGTTTACACAAGATGAAATTAATGAAGTCGCAAAAGATTTAGGTGTGAAACCTGAAACTGTGCGTGAAATGGAAATGCGTTTAGCTGCAGCAGATGCATCGCTTGATTATCACGAAGAAGATGAAGATGATTTTATTTCGCAAAAATATTTAGAAGATCATCGGTATAATCCTAGTCATTTATTAGAACATCAAAATTCTTTTGATCACAACAATTCCGCATTGCAAGAAGCATTTAAACAATTAGATGAACGTAGCCAAGCGATTTTAAATGCGCGTTGGTTAAAAGAAAAAAAAGCAACGCTGCAAGATTTAGCGGATGAATATAAAGTTTCTGCGGAACGTATTCGTCAATTAGAAAAAATGGCGATG
>JABDDA010000030.1 GCA_013287845.1 Gammaproteobacteria bacterium | reverse complement strand
CGATTTCTGTTTTTTTCTTAATTATTTTTTACAACGTCACAGTGAAAGGTTGGAAATTAGGAAAAGAAATTTTAGCGCAACCGTTTGGAATTTATTTATTTCCACTCAATATTATTTTTCGCCTTGTAGAAGAATGTGTAAAACCACTTTCACTTGCGCTGCGATTATTTGGAAATATGTTTGCAGGTGAATTGATTTTTATTTTAATTGGATTGTTACCGTGGTGGTCACAATGGTTGCCTGGCGGAATTTGGGCGATTTTTCATATTTTAATTATTTCAATCCAAGCATTTATTTTTATGATGCTGACAATTGTTTATTTAAGTATGGCGCATGATACACATTGATGTGTCATGCCAGCCGAGCGTTTTTTGCGAGAGGTGGCATCCAGTGACTTTAAAAATTTTAAAGACACTGGATGCCAGCTAAAAGCACGCTGGCATGACAGCTGAATATTTTTATTTTTTTTTGGAGGAGTTGTTATGGTCGAAGTTGCAAATATGGTCGCACAAGTGCAAGGCTTTACAGCCATTGCAGCAGGATTATTAATTGGTTTAGCTGCATTAGGAACGGGAATTGGATTTGGAATTCTCGGTGGAAAATTTTTAGAAGGTGTCGCACGCCAACCCGAATTAACACCGATGTTAATGATGCGAATGTTTTTAATGGCAGGATTAGTCGACGCATTCGCAGCTATTTCAATCGTGATGGGTTTATATTTATTTTTCGCGAACAATCCATTCTTAGCTGCAGTGATGGCTGCTGTTAAATAACGAGGTCAATGATGGAAATTAATGCAACATTAATAGGTCAGCTCATTACATTTATTTTACTTGTGTGGTTCACAATGAAATATGTGTGGCCGCCGATTACAAAAATTATGCAAGAGCGTGAGAAAAAAATTGCAGAAGGTTTAGAAGATGCTGAGCGCAGCAAACGTGAATTGGAAAAAGCCAATCACAAAGCGGCTGACATTATTCGTCATGCAAAAATTGAAGCGACTCAAATTGTGGATGTTGCACATAAACGTGCCGCACAAGTTGTAGAAGAATCTAAAGAAACCGCGCGCGAAGAAAGCCGCCGCATTTTGGATCTTTCAAAAGAAGAAATTCAACGCGAAGTGAGTCAAGCAAAAGAAGTATTACGAAAACAATTTGCAGGACTCGCTGTTGCAGGCGCTGAAAAAATTATTCGACGCAATTTAGATGTGAATACACAAGCGTCTTTATTAGATGAATTTGTTTCGGAAATATAAATGACAGGACAAACAGAAACGATAGCTCGTCCTTATGCACTCGCTGCTTTTGAGTATGCGCTCGCGCACAATGAATTACCTGTGTGGGAAAAAATGCTGCAAGCGGCTGCAACCATGGCAACCGATAAACAAATGCAGATACTTTTTTCAAATATCAGTGTGACATCACAAAAATTATTAGAATTATTTTTAGAAATTTTGGCGCCATTATTAGATGAACCCCGAAAAAATTTTTTAAAATTAATTGCAGAACATAAACGATTTAATGTGTTACCCGATATTTTTTTGAAATTTAAAATTTATAAAGAAGAACAAGAAAAAATTATTCCGATTGAAATTATTTCTGCAGTTGCACTCGAAGGGAATTTTTTAAAAAAAATTGCAGATGCCATTTCATTACGAGTGAAACAAAAAGTAACAACACAATGTACTGTTGATCCGCAATTATTAGGCGGAGTGATGGTGCGAATGGGTGACAAAGTAATTGATGGTTCAATTCGTGGAAAATTGAATCGTTTATTAGAGTCTATTTGATTCTGTCATGCCAGCCGAGCGTTTTTTGCGAGCGGTGGCATCCAGAGACTTTTTTAAAGACTCTGGATGCCAGCTAAAAGCATGCTGGCATGACAGAAAAATTAAATTAAAAGGTGAATTATGCAACATACACAATTAAGTCCCTCTGAAATCAGTGAACTGATTAAACAACGCATACAAAAATTTGATATCAAACCTGAAATTCGTACAGAAGGAACCATCGTGAGTTTAAAAGATGGAATCGTTCGTATTCACGGATTAGCAGAAGTGATGCAAGGAGAAATGGTTGAATTCGCCGATAACACATACGGAATGGCATTAAATCTTGAGCGTGATTCTGTGGGTGCAGTGGTGTTGGGTCGTGCTGATCATTTGGCGGAAGGACAAACTGTAAAATGCACAGGAAGAATTTTACAAGTTCCTGTCGGAGAATCTTTATTAGGTCGTGTTGTTGATGCATTAGGGAATGCAATTGATGGAAAAGGTCCGATTGAAACAGAACATTTTTCTCCCGTAGAAAAAGTGGCGCCGGGTGTTATCTCTCGTCAACCTGTTTCACAACCATTACAAACAGGATTAAAAGCAATTGATTCGATGGTTCCCATTGGTCGCGGACAACGTGAATTAATTATTGGTGACAGACAAACAGGAAAAACAGCTGTTGCAATTGATGCGATTATTAATCAACGCGGCACCGGTGTGAAATGTATTTATGTTGCGATCGGACAAAAAGCATCATCGGTTGCAGCAGTGGTTCGCAAATTAGAAGAACACGGTGCAATGGCGCATACCATTATTGTTGTAGCCTCTGCAGCAGAAGCGGCTGCATTACAATTTATTGCGCCTTATTCAGGTTGCGCGATGGGCGAATATTTTCGTGACAAAGGTGAAGATGCTTTAATTATTTATGATGATTTAACAAAACAAGCGTGGGCGTATCGACAAGTTTCATTATTATTACGTCGACCACCAGGACGTGAAGCCTATCCCGGCGATATTTTTTATTTACATTCACGTTTATTAGAACGTGCTGCACGTGTGAATGCAGAGTATGTTGAAAAAATTACACATGGAAAAGTAAAAGGAAAAACAGGATCACTTACTGCATTGCCGATTATTGAAACACAAGCAGGCGATGTTTCTGCATTCGTTTCAACAAACGTTATTTCTATTACTGACGGACAAATCTTTTTAGAAACTGATTTATTTAATTCAGGAATTCGTCCTGCAATTAACGCAGGTTTATCTGTGTCACGTGTCGGTGGTGCAGCACAAACAAAAATTATTAAAAAATTGGCAGGTGGAATTCGATTAGCACTTGCGCAATATCGTGAGTTAGCTGCGTTTTCACAATTTTTATCTGATTTAGATGATGCAACACGTAAACAATTAGAACGTGGACAACGCATTACTGAAATTATGAAACAAAAACAATACGCACCATTATCTGTTGCAGAAATGGCACTCGTAATGTTTGCAGCAGAAAAAGGATTTTTAGATGATTTACCGTTAAATCGAATTGCTGAATTTGAAAATGGTTTACGTACATCGATGCGCGCAAATCATCAAGATTTAATCGATAAAATTAATCAGTCGGGTGATTACAATGATGACATTGCTGCTGTTTTTAAGAAAATTGTAGAAACATTTAAAAATACATTTGTAGTGTAAATTCTGTCATGCCAGCCGAGCGCGAAGCGCGAGAGGTGGCATCCAGCGGCTTTTTAAAAGTCACTGGATGCCAGCTAAAAGCACGCTGGCATGACCAATAGAAAGTAAGTAGGAAAATTTATGGCAGTCGTAAAAGAAATACGAACTAAAATCCACAGCATCAAAAGCACGCAAAAAATTACGCGAGCGATGGAAATGGTTGCTGCAAGTAAAATGCGGAAAGCACAAGATCGCATGCATCGCGCTGTGCCTTACGCAAAAAAGATTTTAGATGTAATTAGTCGACTCGCAAAAAGTCACACTGAATATCAACATCCATTTTTAGAAACACGCGAAATAAAACGTGTCGGTTTTATTATTGTGACCAGTGATCGCGGTTTGTGTGGTGGATTAAATACGAATTTATTAAAAAGAACTATTCGCGAAATTAAAGAATGGAAAGAGAAAGGCGCAGAAATTAGTTTGTGTTTAGTCGGAACAAAAGCTGAAAGCTTTTTTAAACGCATGGGTGGAAATGTACTCGGACATATTTCTCATTTAGGCGATGCACCGACAGTCGATGTTTTAGTGGGTGTTGTAAAAGTAATGTTAGATGCGTATCTCCATCAACGCATTGATGCATTATTTTTATGTTCAAATGAATTTATTAATACGATGCGACAAGAACCGCGCGTGCAACAAGTATTACCGTTAGTGCCTTCTGAAGAAGAAAAAGTGCAGCATTATTGGGATTATTTATACGAACCTGATAATGCAAAAGTTTTATTAGATAAATTATTGCGACGTTACATTGAATCACAAGTGTATCGCGGTGTGATTGAAAATATCGCGTGTGAACAAGCTGCGCGAATGTTAGCAATGAAAAATGCAACAGATAATGCAGCAGAATTTATTGAATCACTCGAGTTGGTGTATCACAAAGTACGACAATCTGCGATTACGCGAGAGTTGTCAGAAATTGTGGCGGGTGCTTCTGTAGTCTGAGATAGAAATTTTTTTAAAGAGGTAAATGAAAATGAGCACAGGAAAAGTTGTTGAAATTATCGGAGCAGTCGTTGACGTCGAATTTCCACGCAATGATGTTCCCAATATTTATGATGCACTCATGATAGAAGAGAAAAAAATTCTTCTCGAAGTGCAACAACAATTAGGCGACGGTGTTGTGCGCACGATCGCAATGGGAAGTACCGATGGATTACGTCGCGGACTCCATGTAAAAAATACCGGCGAACCGATTTCTGTTCCTGTTGGAAAAGAAACACTCGGACGCATCATGGATGTTTTAGGAAATCCTATTGATGAAATGGGCGCAATTAAAGCTGCAAAACATTTACCGATTCATCGTCCTGCTCCTGCATTTGATGAACAAGCCTCATCCGAAGAATTATTAGAAACTGGAATTAAAGTCATCGATTTAATTTGTCCGTTTGCAAAAGGTGGAAAAGTCGGATTATTCGGCGGCGCCGGTGTTGGAAAAACAGTTAACATGATGGAACTCATTCGTAACATTGCAATCGAACACAGTGGATTTTCTGTGTTTGCAGGTGTGGGTGAACGTACACGCGAAGGAAATGATTTTTATTTAGAAATGAAAGAATCAAAAGTATTAGATAAAGTTTCGCTTGTGTATGGTCAGATGAATGAACCGCCTGGAAATCGTTTACGTGTTGGATTAACTGGACTCACCGTTGCAGAAAGTTTTCGTGACGAAGGCCGCGATGTTTTATTATTCATCGATAATATTTATCGTTACACACTTGCAGGTGTAGAAGTGTCTGCATTATTAGGACGAATTCCATCTGCTGTGGGATATCAACCAACACTTGCAGAAGAAATGGGAACATTACAAGAACGAATTACCTCTACAAAAACAGGCTCAATTACCTCTGTTCAAGCAGTTTACGTTCCTGCAGATGATTTAACCGATCCATCTCCAGCAACGACATTCGCACATTTAGATGCAACGGTTGTATTGTCACGACAAATTGCAGAATTAGGAATTTATCCTGCGATTGATCCACTCGATTCAACCAGTCGTCAATTAGATCCTTTAATTGTAGGACAAGAACATTATGATGTTGCGCTTTCTGTACAAAGAACATTACAACGTTATAAAGAATTAAAAGATATTATTGCGATTTTAGGAATGGATGAATTATCTGAAGAAGATAGACAAACTGTTTCACGCGCACGAAAAATTATGCGTTTCTTGTCGCAGCCATTTTTCGTTGCAGAAGTTTTTACAGGAACACCAGGACGTTATGTTCCCATCCAAGAAACGATTCGTGGATTTAAAGGATTGGTTGAAGGTGAATATGATCATTTACCTGAGCAAGCATTTTATATGGTTGGCTCAATTGATGAAGCAGTCGAAAAAGCGAAAACATTATGAGTTCAGTCACACTTCGTTTAGACATTGTGAGTGCAGAAAAAGCCATTTTTTCGGGTGAAGCTGAAATGGTTTTTATTACCGGTGAATTAGGTGAATTAGGAATTGCACCGGGACATGCGCCATTATTAACATCCATTAAACCTGGAAATGTTCGCGCGACATTACCGAATCATCATGAAGAAATTTTTTATGTGTCGGGTGGAATGTTAGAAGTGCAACCGTTTATTGTGACAGTATTAGCTGACACGATTGTGCGCGCAGCTGATATTGATGAAGCTGCTGCAGAAGCTGCAAAAGAACGCGCAGAAAAAATGTTATCTGAAAAAACATCTGAAATTGATATTGCAAGAGCAACTGCAGAACTTGCCGAAGCCGTCGCGCAAATTCGTGCGGTGAAACAACTAAAAAAGAAAATAAAATAATATTTTTATTTTTATTCCATAAATAAAAAATATTTCGAAATGGATTTCAAAAACATGCACAAAGAATTTCATCCCCGCCACCCGCACACTTGCGAAAGCCTTTCTCGTTACGCAGAAATGTTAGGCTTCGGTGAAGTCCACATCAAATACGATCACGCCACAGGATTGCGCGCGATTATCGCAATTCATAATTTAAATTTAGGTCCCGCAATCGGCGGTTGTCGTTTCATTCATTATGATTCGATCGACAGCGCACTCGAAGATGTTTTGCGTCTTGCATCCATGATGAGTTACAAAGCAGCTATCAGTCGACTTCCACACGGCGGTGCAAAATCCGTTATTTTAAAGCCTAAAATCATTAAAAATCGCGAAGCATATTTTGATGTATTTGGAAAATTTGTAAATGAATTAAATGGTCGTTACATCGTAGCTGAAGATAGCGGAACGACACCTGCCGATATGGACATCATCGCGCGACACACTTCTTTTGTCACATGCACGAGTGATGCAGGTGATCCTTCGATTTATACAGCGATCGGTGTTCGTCGTGGAATTGAAGCCGCTGTGAAATTTAAATTAAAACGTGATTCACTCGAAGGTGTTCGCATTGCTGTTCAGGGTGCAGGCCATGTTGGTTATCATTTAATAAAAGAACTCACGCAGCACGGTGCAAAAATAATGGTGTGTGATCCGCAACAAGAATTACTTCAGCGTTGTGTAAATGAATTTAAAGTTGATACATGTTCACCTGAAGAAATCTACGATGTTGATGCAGATATTTTTTCTCCCTGCGCATTAGGAAAAGTTTTAAATTTAGAAACCATTCGCCGATTAAAAGTTTCGATTGTGGCAGGTTCTGCCAATAATCAATTAGCACATCACCATCATGGTGCTGTGTTATTTGAAAAAAATATTTTATACGCGCCAGATTTTGTCATTAACTCCGGCGGATTAATTTATGCCGCAGCTATTTACGCGCACGGTGATGTGAAAAAAGCATTAGTGCAAGTGAATGATCTTTATCCCATCTTGTTAGAAATCTTTGAACGTTCTAAAAAAGAAAATCTTCCTGTGAATGAAATTGCAGAAAAAATGGCGAGAGAAAAATTGTTGATGGGATGATAGGCCGTGCCACGTTAGACACCCTCATCCCTGTCCCTTCTCCCAATGCGAAAAACGATTGGGAGAAGGGAACTCCTTTTATGGCTCTTCAGCCATATTTATATTTTATAGCTGTACAGCCATAAATTGACTTTATGGCTGTACAGCCATAAAATAGAATTGTGTTCATTTCAAGAAGGAATAGGCAGTGAAACAATTCATTCGTTCTTCCAAAGCATTAGGCAGTGTCATCAAACGTGTTCGTAAAGCAAAAAACATAGGTCAAACAGCAGTCGGAAGCGCTTTTAAAATTGATCAAGGCACTGTTTCAAGTATTGAAAATGGTGCGCCAGGAACACGACTAGAAACAGTGTTTCGTATTTTAGCTGCTTTAGATCTTGAAATGATAATACAACCTAGAAAAGTGGATAAGAAAAATTTAAAAAAAGAGGAATGGTAAATGGTACAAAACAAACAACAAATTCTTTATGTTTATATGAATAATAAACATGTTGGAAAATTAGAACGTGAATCAACAGGGCGTCTCGCATTTACATATGATCACGATTGGTTGAATTGGGAGAATACTCGACCGATTAGTTTATCGATGCCTTTAACTGAAATTCCTTATCGAGGCGATATCGTCGAATATTTTTTTGATAATTTATTACCAGACAGTGAATTGATTCGTGATCGAATTCAAACTCGATTTAGTACACCTTCAAAAAAATGTTTTGATTTACTTTCTTCTATTGGAGCAGATTGTGTCGGTGCATTACAGCTACTCACACAACCGAAAATAACACAAACAAATAAAATTCAAGCAAAACCCATCAATGATCATGCGATTGCAACATTATTAAAAAATTATAAAACAGCGCCATTAGGAATGAGTCGTGATGTTGAATTCCGAATTTCTGTTGCAGGCGTGCAAGAAAAAACAGCTTTATTATGGCATCAAAATAAATGGTGTTTACCGCAAGGTGTCACACCGACAACACATATTATTAAATTACCGATTGGATATATAAAACATTCAGGTATTGATTTATCAGAAAGTGTTGAAAATGAATGGCTGTGTCTTGCGATTTTATCTGCGTATCAATTACCTGTGAATCAAGCACAAATTGTGCATTTTGATGATGTGAAAACATTAGTGGTTGAGCGATTTGATAGACGATGGGTTGAAAATGGTCGTTGGATTTTTCGATTACCACAAGAAGATTTATGCCAGGCACTTGGAAAATCAGCAGGATTAAAATATGAATCGGATGGCGGGCCTGGAATAAAAGATATTATGAATGTGTTATTAGGATCAAAAAAATGCATTGAGTGATCGTGATCAATTTATGAAATCAGTTTTTTTATTTTGGATTTTAGGTGCCATTGATGGACACGCTAAAAATTTTAGTCTTTCTATTGAATCGCAAGGGCGTTATCAACTAACACCTTTATACGATGTGATGTCAGCTTATCCACTTGCAGTGAAACGCCAATTTGAATGGAAAGATTTAAAAATGGCAATGTCATTAAAAAGTAAAAATCGTCATTATCATTGGGACACGATTCAATTGCGTCATTGGTTGGCGACTGCAACATACTGTCAATTTTCAGAAGAAAGAATGCAAATGATTATTGATGATGTTTTTGACAATACGGAAAAAGTGATTGATCAAGTGACAGCATTATTACCTAAACGTTTTCCTCAGCAAATGAGCGATGCAATTTTTTCTGGAATGAGAAAAATAAAAAATAAATTTAAAAAATAATTTTTTGTCATGCCAGCCGAGCGTTTTTTGCGAGAGGGGCAGCATCCAACTTTTAATTATTAAAGGCACTGGATGCCAGCTAAAAGCATGCTGGCATGACACAGTTTTTATTCGGTGATGACACTTAATTTGGTAACACGTTGATACGCCCGCGGTAATTTCGATCCACGTTGCGCACGTTCACCAAGATAATGTTTCCAATCTTCCGGTTTTAATTTGAGAACTTTATTGTCGCTCATCACACATAAAATTTGTTGCGGTTGTAACACAACACAATCCACCATAAATTCTTCACGCGATGCAACACGACTGCTTGGAATATTAATTATTTTATTTCCTTTTCCTTTTGGAAGTTCTGGTAAATCTTTTAAAGGAAATATTAATAATTGTCCTGTGTTTGTAGCTGCAGCAATCATTGCATTTTCTTTTTCTGTAATGACAAACGGACGAATCGCGCGTGATTCTTTCGGGCAATTTAACGTTGTTTTTCCTGCACGATTTTTTGCAAATAAATTTTCAAATTTAATAATGAAACCATATCCTGCATCGGATGCAAGCACACATTCTTGTGTTGCATCTCCTGCGAGCACACCCACAAATTGTGTATTCGGTGGAGGACTCAATTTTCCTGTCAGTGGTTCACCTTGTCCGCGTGCAGAAGGCAGTGTGTGTGCAGGCAATGAATAGCTGCGGCCTGACGAATCTAAAAAGATAGCAGATTGATTGCTGCGTCCTTTTGCTTCCGCTAAAAATGCATCGCCTGATTTATATGATAAAGAAAGCGGATCAATATCATGTCCTTTTGCTGCGCGAATCCAACCCATCGTGGATAAAACAATTGTGAGTGGTTCGGTGGGTAAAATTTCTGTTTCACTCATGGCTTGTGCTTCTTGTCGTTTCACAATCGGTGAAGAACGTTCGTCACCAAATTTTTCTGCATCGTCTAATAATTCTTTTCGAATGAGTTTTTTTAATTTTGCAGAAGATCCTAATGTTTGTTCAATGTTTTCTTTTTCTTCCAATAATTCTTTTTGTTCTTTTTTAATTTGCATTTCTTCTAAACGCGCTAAATGCCTTAATTTTGTATCTAAAACTGCTTCGACTTGTTCCTCAGAGAGTTTGAATTTTTTCATCAGAACAGTTTTAGGATTATCTTCATGTCGAATAATGTGAATCACTTCATCTAAATTTAAATACGTGATTAATAATCCCGCCAAAATATGTAAACGACCATCCACTTTTTCTAAACGGAATTTCAAACGACGTTTCACTGTTTGTGTGCGATATTCCAACCATTCCGTTAAAATTTCTAATAAATTTTTAACTTGTGGGCGACCGTTCAATCCAATCACATTTAAATTTACGCGATACGTTCTTTCTAAATCTGTTGTTGCAAATAAATGATTCATCAATGCTTCAACATCAACACGATTGGAACGCGGAACAATAATTAATCGTGTGGGATTTTCATGATCCGATTCATCGCGCAAATCAGAAACGAGTGGTAATTTTTTATTTTGAATTTGTTCTGCAATTTGTTCTAATATTTTTGCACCAGACACTTGGTGTGGTAATGCGGTAATCACAATTTCATCTTCTTCTGTCGAATAAATTGCACGCATGCGAATGGAGCCTGTGCCTGTGCGATACATATCTTTAATTTCTGCGCGTGAAGAAATAATTTCGGCAGACGTTGGAAAATCAGGCCCGTGAATATGTTCAAATAATTCTGTAATCGTTGCATTAGGATGATCTAATAAATGCACGAGTGCATTCACCACTTCACGTAAATTATGCGGTGGAATATCGGTTGCCATTCCAACAGCAATGCCTGTTGTTCCATTTAATAAAAGATTCGGTAAACGCGCGGGTAATAAACACGGTTCTTCTAATGTGCCATCAAAATTCGGAGCCCATTCAACGGTGCCATCACCCAATTCCGATAATAATGCATCGGCGTATGCAGAAAGCCTTGATTCTGTGTAACGCATTGCAGCAAATGATTTTGGATCATCGGGTGATCCCCAATTGCCTTGTCCTTCAATCAATGGATATCGATATGAAAAAGGTTGTGCCATTAATACCATCGCTTCATAACATGCCATGTCACCGTGTGGATGAAATTTACCGAGAACGTCACCGACGGTTCGCGCGGATTTTTTAAATTTGGATGTGGCTTTTAATCCGAGTTCAGACATCGCGTAAATAATTCTGCGTTGCACGGGTTTCAATCCATCACCGATGTGTGGAAGTGCGCGATCGAGAATCACGTACATGGAATAATCTAAATACGCTTTTTCTGTGTATTCGTGTAAGGGGATGCGTTCTAAAACATTATTCATAAATTATGATCTCTCTTTAAATTTGTCATGCCAGCCGAGCGCTTTTTGCGAGAGGTGGCATCCAGAGGCTTTTTTAAAAGTCACTAGATGCCAGCTAAAAGCATGCTGGCATGACAGTTTACTGCACTTCAGCAAGATTTCCTTTTTTCTCTAACCAATCTTTTCTATCCGATGCGCGTTTTTTCGCGAGTAACATATCTAACATAGAATCTGTTTTTTTATCGTGCGCGTTAATTGTGAGTTGAACTAAATGTCGTGTATCAGGATCCATTGTTGTTTCGCGCAGCTGCAATGGATTCATTTCACCTAATCCTTTAAAACGAATCACATTAATTTTTCCGCCTTTTTTCTCAGCAGCAAGACGATCGAGAATACCTTGTTTTTCTGCATCATCCAGTGCGTAAAACACTTCTTTTCCGTGATCAATTCGATATAACGGAGGCAACGCAACATACACATGTCCTGCTTCCACTAATTTTCGAAAATGTTTTACAAACAATGCGCATAATAAAGTTGCAATGTGTAATCCATCGGAATCTGCATCGGCAAGAATACAAACTTTTCCATAACGTAATCCTGATAAATCTTTACTGCCTGGTTCTAATCCAATCGCAACAGAAATATCATGAATCGCTTCGGATGCGAGCACTTGATCGGATTCCACTTCCCACGTATTTAATATTTTTCCGCGAAGCGGCATGATGGCTTGAAATTCACGATTTCGGGCTTGTTTTGCAGATCCGCCTGCAGAATCGCCTTCTACTAAAAATAATTCAGAATAGTTTAAATCTTGTGATGAACAATCGGCTAATTTTCCTGGAAGTGCGGGGCCTGATGTAATTTTTTTTCTGACAACCGCTTGCGATGCTTTCATGCGTTTTTGTGCATTACTTATTGCGAAATTCGCAAGCGTTTCACCGTGCACAACATTTTGATTTAACCATAAGCTAAATGCATCTTTCACAACACCTGAAACAAAACTCACGCATTCACGTGACGATAATTTTTCTTTTGTTTGTCCTGCAAATTGCGGTTCTTGAATTTTTACAGAAATAATATGCGCGCAACCTTCCCAAATATCTTCAGCTGTTAATTTTATTCCGCGTGATAATAAA
>JABDDA010000029.1 GCA_013287845.1 Gammaproteobacteria bacterium | reverse complement strand
TTTTGGCTATGGCCAAGCGCTATTCTTTTTTTATTTCTCCCCGTTATTTTTGAATTATTTTTTGCGCCGTTGAATTTGTTTTATCTTATTTTCATTTCAGCAAGTTCGGCGATTTTATTTTCCATTCTGATTTTTTTCGCAATAGCAAAAATAAAAGAAAGAGAAAATAAATTTATTATCAATGAAAAATTATCCCGTTTGTTGATAGAAAATAGGAAAGATTACGGCATTTTTATGCTGGATCCCGCAGGAAAAGTCGTGAGCTGGAATAAAGGCGCGCAGCGTTTAATAGGATATAACGAAGATGAAATTATAGGAAAAGATTTTTCTTATTTCTATACGCCAGAAGATCAACAACGCGATATTCCTAATAGTTTTTTAGAACAAGCGAAAAATAAAAAACAAATTGAATTTGAAGCATGGCATGTCGGCAAAAACAATAAACGATTTTGGGCCACTGTCACCATGACAGCCATTTTTAATGAGAATAGCCAGCTCATTGGATTCACCAAATTAGTACGTAATTCCACACGTCAAAAAGAAGCAGATGAAAAATTAAAAAATTTAATCATCTGTTTGGAACGTTCCAATGAAGAATTAGAACGATTTGCTTATATTGCATCGCATGATTTACAAGAACCACTACGCATGGTTTCCAGCTATGTTCAATTACTCGCAAAAAAATATCAAAATAAATTAGATCATGAAGCAGATGAGCTCATTCATTTTGTAGTCGATGGCGTAGATCGCATGCAACAGTTGATTACCGATTTATTAATTTATTCGCGTGTCACAACGCAAGGAAAACCACTGACATTAATTTCTTCAAAAGAAATAGTAGAAAATGCGATTCGCAATTTATATCTTGCCATTCAAGAAAAAAGCGTTGAAATTACGTATGATTTGTTGCCTATGATTATGGGAGATGCGGTGCAATTATTACAAGTATTCCAAAATCTTATTGGGAATGCGATTAAATTTAATAATAGCAATATGCCTAAAATTCATATCGGTGCAAAACAAGATGGAAATAAATATATTTTCTGTATAGAAGATAATGGCATTGGTATTGCACCTGAAAACCACGAAAAGATTTTTTTAATTTTTCAGCGATTACACAGCAAAAAAGAATATGCTGGTACAGGTGTGGGTTTAGCGATTTGTAAAAAAATTGTGGATCGTCATGGCGGAAGATTGTGGGTAGAATCTGAATTAGGAAAAGGAGCGAAATTTTGTTTTACTCTCGCTGCGTGAAAGGATTGCACTATGAAAGAACCTATTAATGTTTTATTAATTGAAGATAATCCAGGCGATGTGCGTTTGGTGGAAACGGTATTGAATGAATCACAAGAACCTAAAATTAATTTATTCGTCGTAGATAATCTTGCGCGTGGATTAAAATATATTGCGGCTGAATCTATTCAAGTAGTGTTATTGGATTTAAATCTTCCTGACAGTCAAGGCATACAAACATTTCAAAAAACACATAAATTTGCGATGAAATTGCCCATTGTCGTGATGAGTATTATTTCGGATAAAGAATTAATTTATCAAGCAATGAAAGAAGGTGCGCATGATTATGTCATCAAAGGACAAATTCAACATGATGGTATTATCCGTGCAATACGTTATGCAATTTGGAGTTATCACAAACGTGAGGAATAAAGGTTTATGGCGGGAGAATTAATTCTCATAGTGGATGATAATCCTATCAACTTAAAGCTAGAAAAAATCTTGCTTTCAGTGGAAGGATATAATGTTCACACAGCAAATGATGCTGAAGAAGCAATTAAGCTTTTAGAGAGTATTTCTCCGCGTCTTATTATGATGGATTTACAATTGCCCGGCATGTCAGGTTTAGAATTATCTACTCAATTAAAAGCCAATCCAAAATTTAAAGATGTCGTGATCATTGCAATTACAGCGTATGCGATGAAAGGCGATAGAGAAAAAGCACTTGCTGCGGGATGTGATGGCTATATTTCAAAACCGATTGACACAAAAACACTTCCATCTGTTATCGCAAATTATCTTACTCAAAGAGCAAGCTAGAAATTCTTCAGTTTATGCATCTGTGAGAGTGATATTAAAGAATATCCTTGGTTTTCGCCCATTTCCTATCAATTCTTCCGCAGCCACTTGTCGTGTGAGTGGCTGAGTAAACATCACATTTCCTGATAAATTTTTTGTGAAAAGGAAACGTGATCCTATTCCTGTTGATGCTGCAGATTGTTTACGTAATACAGTTGGAATGTGACGTATATTCCAAATCACACCTTGATCATAGAAATAATAAAGTTGTGCATTGTTTAAAAGAAATAAATTAGGCGAAACATCCATTCGTAATTCAATGGTTCCACCCGCGCCTCGATCACCAATGAGTTCAGCAGGATCATATCCACGACCTAATTGACTGCCACCATAAGCAAACTGTTCAGACGCTAATAAAGGATTAAATGAATATTGTCCGCGTAATAATCCATAAGCAGAAAAAGGTCCTTTAATCGATTGCGTACGCGCAGCTTGTGCAGCAATTTTTACATATTTACCTGTACCGCCAAAACGCGATGTGGTGAGAGAAGTGGTATTTGTTGTTGCTCCCCAGAATCCAAATCCTTTTGTAATTTGTCCTGAAATTAAATTCACACCTGAGAATCGATCAACAAAATCATAACTCGCACCGAGTCTTGCATTTCGAATGTGATCAACATAAAGCAATTGATTGAAAGAAGTAATTAAGCTATCGAAATAATTAAAATCACCTTCAATTGTTAAATTAGCTGTACGCGAACGAATCGCAGGATATTTTAAAGTACCGTAATAGGTTTTCGCTGTACTATAAATTTGTAATGGTTTGAGTGTGAAACCAGGAATAGAAGGTGCTTCGTTATAACCCAGACCAAAACGCAATCCACTCGAACCTAACGGTGTTTCATGGAAAATATCTGTGTAACGTAATTCTTCAGGACGGGGTGTTGTTAATAATGTGACTCGTGTGGTATCACCTGAACGTAAAATAGAATTAATGCTACCGCTAGCTGTAATTTGTTGTGGGCCAATATAACGCGTGCCATAGGTATCATAACTTGCATAGCCTGTGACGCGTTTTGCTTCTACCGCTAAATCTAAATCAGAAGCACCAATGGTTTGCTTTGAAGGTTCCAATACGGCTTTCACTTGAACACCAGGCACTTCATTTGCAAGTCTTAAATAATATTCAAGCGTATCTATTTTTAAAGGCCTTTCTTGCGAAATTCGTTTTCCAAGTTTCATCAAAATATTTTCTGATCCTTTTGCATTACCCACAACAGTGACTTTATCGATAAACCCTTCAATGATGCGAATATGCACGATTCCATTTGCAATACGTTGTGGTGGTAAAATCGCGCGCGATAAAATATAACCACTGTTTCGATAATAATTACTAATGTTAACGACGATTTGCATTAGCTCTGCGACTGTAATCGTTTTATTTATTTTATCTTGATAAATAGGCCGCAATTGTTGTTCTGAATAAACGTGATTACCTTCTAAAATAACTCGCACTAATTTGAATTTAATTTTTGCTGCTTCTTTTCCAAGTGCAGGTGCTTGTTCAGGCGCAGCACTGATACCGGGCATCGCTTTAATATGAGGTTGTTGTCTCGGCGCGGGTCTTCCCATAATGCCTGGTTCCGCGCTTCCTGGAATGAGTGCTTTTGTTTGAATTTGTTCAACGGGGGTGAGTGCTAATGCAGCGGGTGTTACGAAAAAAAATGTAAAAATAACGATGAGTAATTTTGCAAAAAAACTTTTTACTATCTTATTTTTCATCATTACGCAATTCCATCTGCTAAAGAAATAATCTTTTGAATTATAACTACAAATTGGGTCTACTTCCAAACGATAAATGTTGTTATTCTATTTGTTCATGAAAAGGAAAATTCATGCAAAAAAAAGTTCCTATTTTTATTGGCCTCATTTTTTTACTCATTGCAGTTTGGCTGCAAGTCACGCCTATTCGTTCTATACGTCTTGTTATTACGCGTCTCGATAGAATTGCATATGACATGGAATTGCGCACAAAAATTTTCACAGGG
Source organism: Gammaproteobacteria bacterium (assembly GCA_013287845.1). GTDB lineage: Bacteria > Pseudomonadota > Gammaproteobacteria > DSM-16500 > DSM-16500 > JABDDA01. The sequence goes on along the minus strand of JABDDA010000029.1, from coordinate 8,636 downwards.
CAGCTTAAAAAAAGAGATGAAAATGTTGTTATCGTTGATATTGATGATAAAAGTTTAAAAGACCAAGGACGCTGGCCTTGGCCGCGTTTAAAATTAGCTGAATTAATTGCACGGTTGCAGCAAGAAGGTGCAGTGGTAATTGCACTGGATATGATTTTTCCTGAAAGTGAAGAAAATATTGCAGATGTTGTTTTACAAGAATTAAATAAAGAAAAATTGGATAAGCCAAGTATTCAATCGATTATCGATCGCATTGAACCTTTTTTTAATTACGATAAAAAATTAGCAGAAAAACTAGCTCAAAGTGACACCGTCTTGGGAATGAGTTTTCTTCCCACAGAACAATTATCAGGCATTGTTCCCAAACCATTACTCACATTAAATACGCCCGCAGAAAAACAATTAGGATTAGTCGATATGCCAGGCTTGTTAAGCAATATTGATGTATTGCAACAAGCAGCAAAAAACGCGGGATTTATTAATTATTTTTCCGATACCGATGGAATTTTACGACGCGTACCTTTATTAATTCGTTATCACGATGATGTCTATCCATCACTCGCACTTGCAGCAGTGCGATTATATTTATTAGCAGATGTTTCTTTAATTACAGCATGGTATGAAGATCAAATGCGTTTAGAAGGAGTGAAGCTCGGCGATCGTGTGATTTTAACAAGCGCAAATTCAGAAGTGATGATTCCTTTTCGCGGCGGAAGTTATACATTACCTTATTTTTCAGCTTCAGATGTGCTGCATGAACGCACACCTAAAAATTCTTTTTCAGGAAAAATAGTTTTTATTGGAACATCTGCAACAGGATTAGGGGATTTACAACCCACAGCGATTCAAAGCGCATTTCCGGGTGTTGAAGTACAAGCAACTCTCGCAGAAGGTATTTTAGCAAATAGTTTTCCTTATCGACCTGATTGGGCAGTCGGTGCAGAAATTGTAATAACGATCGGGTTAGGGTTACTGTTTGCATTAACGTTTCCTTTTTTAGGTCCTGCTGTTTTATCGATATTATTGATCGGCATTCCATTTTTATTAATGTTTGCAAATAATGAATTTGCTGAAAAAACGCGTATTATTCTTTCTATTTTAATTCCAATGGTGCTGATTATTATTCTCGCGCTGATTAATATTTTATACGGTTATTTTTTCGAAAGTCGCCGCAGAGAACAACTCAAAATGATGTTTGGACAATATGTTCCTGAAAAACATATTGATGAAATGTTACAAACAAAAAGTAGTTATGCGTTATATGGCGAAGACAGAGAAATGACTGTGTTATTCGCAGATATTCGTAATTTTACGTCTATTTCTGAAGGACTCACCGCCGCGCAATTAAAAGAAATTTTAAATGAATTTTTTACACCGATGACAGAAATTATTTTTAAACATCACGGAACGATTGATAAATATGTCGGTGATTTAATCATGGCATTTTGGGGCGCGCCACTTCGCGATAAACATCATGCAGAAAATGCGTTATCTGCAGCAATCGAAATGCAAGACGCTGTCGCAAAATTAAAAAAAATATTTGCAGAGCATCAATGGCCTGAAATTAATATTGGCATTGGATTAAATAGCGGAGTGATGAGTGTGGGTGACATGGGTTCTAAGTTTCGTCGTAATTATACGGTGTTAGGTGATGCAGTGAATTTAGCATCACGTATAGAAGGATTAACACGTTTTTATGGCGTGAATACGCTTGTGACAGAACAAACACAAAAAGAACAACCGCATTTTGTATTTAAACAAATTGATCGTGTTCGTGTGAAAGGAAAAAAAGAAGGAATAAATATTTTTGAACTCATCTGCAAAAAAATAAATTTAACAGAAACACTCGCAGAAGAAATTCAACTGATGCAAAACGCATTAAATTTTTATTTCAATCAAGAATGGAAAAGTGCGCGAGAAATTTTTCAGCAATTACAAAAAATGTATCCTGATAAAAAACTTTATAACATTTATCTTGCGCGCATTACTGAATTTGAAAAAACACCGCCTTTTGCAGATTGGAATGGCGTGTATGAACATCTTTCGAAATAAGTTGTCATGCCAGCCGCGCGTTTTTTGCGCGAGGTGGCATCCAGTGGCTTTTTTAAAAGTCACTGGATGCCAGCTAAAAACACGCTGGCATGACACAATTTCTATTGCACGCACACTGCTCCAGCCACTGGCGTACTACTACTGGGTGCCGCAGTAGAAGAAGTGGTCGAAGTCGTTGTGCTTCCACCGCTACTTGTTGTAGAAGAAGTAGAACTTGTTGTACCTCCTCCACTCGCAGTACTACCCGATGAAGTTGTTCCTCCACTCGTAGATTGTGTTCCAGTCGTGCCTGTTGTTGTACTTCCACCACTTGTTCCCGCAGGAGAGATTGCTGCAGCTGCAGCTGGGAAGGGCACGGTGAGTTGCGCAGGAGTCGGTGTTTTTGCAGGCATTAACGCAGGCGCATTTTGAGGTAAAAAGACGGGCGGCAATTTATCTTGTGGAATTACAACAGGCGCTGAACCGAGTTCAACCGCAACAGCACTGTCCACACCTGGTGTTAACGTTTTTGAACCTTGCGTGTTTCCTACAACAATACTACCGAATTCAACCTTGAAATAACCTTTTTTAGCATCTGTGTGGACTTGATAAATGGTTCCGCGTACACCAATCGTTCCCACAGGTGTTTTGACTTGATAAGCCGTCGGATCTTCTTTAGAAACTAATCCTGTAATCGTACGAAATCCACCTTTTGCTAAATCCAGTACCGTTGAATTTTTCCCTTTATTTTCCTTTGAAAATTGATAAGCAGAAATATTCATAGACGTATTTTCTGAAATGGAAAGTGTACTGTTATCAGTAAAAACAATTTGTCCTGAACCTGTGTTATCACTCACTAACGTATCTTTTTCAAAAATCACATCGCGACGTTTTAATAAACGTTCTGCTTTATTAAATGAAATGGCTTTCACATTGCCTTTCACCCAAACAACTTGAGCGACTCCTTGTACATCGGGTTGTTTTGTTGTTGAAGAAGGGGTTGTTGCAGCAGCTGCAAAAATCAGGGCACAAGAAAAAATGCCTATCATAAACAGGGTGAAAAGCGTCCATAATTTCGTTTGCATAGTGGCTCCAAAAAGCACTGTTTCTTTATTAATTATAGCATTTTATCTGTGGATAATGGCTTGACGCTAGGGGCTTTATTAATTACCCTCAGCGCTTGCTAGGAGAACATAAATGATGCTTGATGATACTATTCAAAACGGGAAAGTGTATAACGATTTATCGCCAGATGAATTGATTAAATTAGCACTTTCTTTAGGCGAAGGTGAGCTTGCTTCCAATGGGGCTTTAGCTGTGAAAACAGGTGTGAGAACAGGGCGCTCTCCTAAAGATCGTTTCATCGTAAAAGATTCTGTCACACAAGATAAAGTAGATTGGAACGCGATTAATCAACCGATTTCTTCCGAAAAATTTACAGCACTCTGGAAAAAAGCCATCGACTATCTTAATCAAAAACAAAATTATTTTGTTTCGCATTTTCAAGTGGGTGCAGAAAAAGCCTATCAATTACCTGTAAAAGTCATCACTGAATTAGCATGGCATACACTTTTTACACGCGATCTTTTTATTATTCCGAAAAATAAAATTCAAAATAATAACGAATGGAAAATTTTATGCGTCCCCGGATTTAAAACAGATCCCACACGCGATGGTGTCAACGGTGATGCCGCTGTTATTTTAAATTTCACCGAACGTTGTATTTTAATTTGCGGAACGTATTACGCAGGTGAAATGAAAAAAGCTATGTTTTCTGTATTAAATTTTATTCTTCCTGAACACGATGTGTTACCGATGCATTGCGCTGCGAATGTTGGAAAAGATGGGAATTCCGCATTATTTTTTGGATTATCTGGCACAGGAAAAACAACGCTCTCTGCAGATGAAAATCGTTATTTAATTGGCGATGACGAACATGGATGGAGTGATCACGGTGTATTTAATTTTGAAGGAGGCTGTTATGCAAAATGCATCGATCTTTCAAAAGAAAATGAACCTGTGATTTGGAATGCTATTCGTCATGGTTCTGTTTTAGAAAATGTGGTGTTAAATGAAAAAACAAAAGAGCCTATTTATTCCGATGGAAGTTTGACGCAGAACACACGCGCAGCGTATCCACGCGAATTTATTCCATTACGTGTTGAAGAAAATCAAGCAGGTCAACCCAGCGTCGTTTTATTTTTAACCTGTGATTTATACGGTGTGTTACCACCCGTTGCACGTTTAACAAAAGAACAAGCTGCGTATTATTTTTTAAGTGGATATACAGCACTTGTTGGAAGCACAGAAGTCGGACAAGGCGGTGGAATTAAACCTACATTTAGTACTTGTTTTGGTGCACCCTTTTTTCCACGTCCTGCACGCGTATATGCCGATATTTTAATGAAACGTGTTGAAGCATTTGGTTCTGAAGTTTATTTAGTGAATACCGGATGGACAGGTGGCGCACAAGGCCAAGGTGGAAAACGTTTTTCAATTCCAACCACACGTGCCATTGTCAATGCAATCGTCGATGGAAAATTACGAAATGCACAATATGAAAAAATTCCTGGATTTCATTTTGAAGTTCCAACACACGTTCCTGATGTAGATTCCAATGTATTAAATCCCTATAAAACATGGGAAAATGTGAATGCTTATCATGAAAATGCAAAATTACTCATTGAAAAATTTATCGAGAATTTCAAAAAATTTGATGTCAGCGATGCTATTCGTAACGCAGGACCGACTTTGTGAAAAAAGAAATTATTGCACTGATTGGTTGTGGCAATATGGGAATGAGTTTGCTCGCAGGACTTATTCATGATGGTTATCCCGCAGATAACATTTGGGTAAGTGCACCCACACTTTCAAAATTAAATTTATTAAAAGAAAAATTTTCTATTCATATCACAACACAAAATGAAGAAGCCGTGCGTGCTGCAGATGTTGTTATTTTTGCAGTAAAACCGCAGATATTGCATCACGTGACACGAGAAGTTTCTGCTGCAGCGCAAAATAAAAAACCACTTATTATTTCAATTGCAGCCGGCGTCACAGAAAAAAATTTACAAAAAGAATTAGGCAATCATTCTTTATCGATCGTGCGTGCCATGCCGAATACTCCTGTGATGATAGGTTGTGGCGCAACAGGATTATTTGCAAATTCATTTGTTTCAAAAAAACAACATGAAATTGCAGAATCAATTTTTCGATCGGTCGGTGTGATTGCGTGGTTAGAAGAAGAAAATTTATTAAATGCAGTGACAGCACTTTCTGGAAATGGTCCTGGTTATTTTTTTCTGATGATGGAAGCATTAGAAGACGCTGCTGTAACATTAGGATTATCAAAAAAAATAGCGCATTTATTATTATTGCAAACAGCTTACGGTGCATCGCGTATGGCGTTAGAATCGTCGGAAGAATTATCAGAATTGCGACGACATGTCACGTCACCCGGTGGCGCAACGGAGCAAGCGATTCGTGTGTTTGAAGAAAAAAATATTCGCGAAATTTTTTTGCATGCATTACAAGCTGCAGAAAAACGATTAAACGAATTAGCGAACCAAAAGCTTTTATAAAAAAATAATTTTTTTTTGCAGTGTGCAGACCGAAGGTCTGCAAGCTTTTCTAGCCTAGGGGTCGCGCGCTTTTTGCGCGAACCCTAGGTAAGATGAATATAGACGTTTGGAGCGCTGAAAGCGCGAAACAAAAAATTTCGCAAAAGGATTTCACGAAATGCAAACAGACAAAAACAAATTAAAACAAATCGGCTGGCGCGAATGGATCGCACTCCCCGACATTGGAATTTCTAAAATCAAAGCAAAAATCGACACAGGCGCGCGCACTTCCGCACTTCATGCATTTTCAATAAAAACATTTAAACAAAACGGAAAAGAAAAAATATCATTTGATATTCACCCGATACAACATAATACAAAATTAATTGTGACATGCATTGCAGATGTCATTGATAAACGTTGGGTCTCTGATTCTGGCGGACATCGTGAAGAACGTTACGTCATTCAAACACCTGTTAAAATTGGCGAAGAATTATTACCCATAGAGATTACACTTACCGAGCGTGATACAATGTTATTTCGAATGTTGCTGGGACGCAGCGCACTCCGCCATCGTTTTATAGTGAATTCTGCTCGATCGTTTATTACCAACAAAAAGGTTTAATATGAAAATTGTAATTTTATCGAGAAAAAAAGAACTTTATTCCACACGACGTTTAGTCGAAGCAGCGGAAAAACGCGGACACACAGCCGATGTGATTGATACCGTGCGTTGTTATATGAATGTCGCATCAGCAGGTCCCACGATTCATTATCAAGGTGTTTTACTTCCAAAATATGATGCAGTGATTCCACGTATTGGCGCATCGGTTACTTTTTATGGCGCTGCTGTTGTGCGACAACTTGAAATGTTAAATGTTTTTTGTGTGAATGATTCTATTGCGATTACACGCGCGCGCGATAAATTACGTTCATTTCAATTGCTTTCAAAAAAAGGAATTGGATTACCTGTCACTGGATTTGCACATTCTGTCGATGAAATTCAAGATTTAATTAAAATGGTGGGCGGTCCTCCTTTAATTATTAAATTTTTAGAAGGTACACAAGGTGTTGGTGTTGTGCTAATTGAATCATTAAAAGCAGCACGCAGTGTGTTAGAAGCTTTTTTAGAATTAAAAGTAAATATTCTCGTGCAAGAATATATTAAAGAAGCAGGTGGTGCTGATATTCGTTGTTTTGTTGTGGGTGGAGAAGTGGTTGCTGCAATGAAACGACAATCCGCATCAGAAGAATTTCGTTCGAATTTACATCGTGGTGGAAAAGCAGAAGCAGTAGAAATTACCGAAGAAGAACGCACCATGGCAATTCGTGTTGCGCGTATTATCGGATTAAATGTTGCAGGTGTTGATATTGTGCGTTCCAATCGCGGACCGTTAGTCATCGAAGTCAACGCATCACCTGGATTAGAAGGCATTGAAAAAGCGACAGGAAAAGATGTAGCAGGTGCAATTATCCAATTCATTGAAAAAAATTCTGGATAATGTCACATCAATATCGCTTTGAAATCCGTAGTGAGCTGCTGCAAATTAATTTTATTTAAGAAAAGTGAATAACACATCCACGCACTCAACGCAGCAAGATCAGAAAATTGCGGAGGAATATATTTAGGCGGCACAACAATTTTTTCTTCGACTAAATCAGCTAAAATATGAATATCTTCTAACGTTGTTTTTCCTAAAAATAATAATGGAATTTGTTTCACGAGTCCGCGTTGCACAGCAAGGCGCACATAATTATAAATTAAAATAAATCCTTTGCTGTAAGATAAATCTTTTGTGAACGGTCCACCGTCTGGCACACTTCCACGAAACACACGCGTTGTTGCGTGATAACTATCATGTTCTGATAAACCTTGTTCGCGATAAAAATGAAAAACATCTAAAAAATTCGCGCCTTCTTCCGCCATATTCACAGCAGTAATTCGATTCGTTAAACGTTTTAAACGTCCCGGATAAGAAGAAAAAGTAAATACTTCAGTAATAATGCCTAATCCTTCCTGTGTGACAGTAGAAGACGGTGGACCTTTACTTAAAAAAGTACAAATCGGTTGAGCTAACCCATTTAATGTTGTGCCAAGATGCACCCATCCTTCATGAATTTCAAATACACGAATTTCGCGTTCGCTAAATTTTAAACCTTTATGAATTTTTATTTTATCTGCACCCGCAGAGGCATCAGCAAGAATTCCATCACTCAATTGCACGCGAACTTTACTTTTATTTCCAAAATATTTTCCTAACTTTTCACCGAGAATAGCGACTGTTTCTTCACTCGAGTAAATTTTTTTATCTGCATCACTGATGACTTGATCTTTAATATTTACAAGTGTACTTGTTACAACTGCAGCTAAATCACGTAACGTCGGCGCGCCCACGTGAAAAACATCTTCTGAACTTCCATAAAGTTCCTGCGAAATTTCTACAAATTTGGGTGTGCCACGTGCCAGTAACATTGTGACAACGCGAATATATTCATGACACATGCGTTGCATAATACTTGCAACGCCACTGTATTGTCCGAGTGTGCGACGAATATCGCGCTCAATTTCGTGAAATTCTTGAATTTTTTTCATCGGATCAAATTGCAGTGGATTTTTTGTTTCGTAATAGTCTTTTGTCACTACGGGTAATTGTTTAAATTTTTTTTTGAAAAAAGTTTGACGAATATCACCGTCCCATTTTAATGCATCTAAAATACGAATCGGTTTTTGCGCTTGAACGATACGCTCAGAGAGAGAATGAATAATATTGTGATAATCCGTTAACTCCATATTATCCTTAGGTCAGCATATCAAATTTTTTAAGTAATATTCGTAATGTTCCGCGAGATACACCTAACAAACGCGCGGCTTCCGATTGATTATTGTCAGTGTATTTCATCACGATTGTGAGTAAAGGTTCTTCAATTTCATCAATAAAAAAATTATAAAGATGACGTGGTTCTTCGCCCTGTAAATTTTGAAAATAGTGACGCATGATTTCAGTGACATTTTCGCGTAAGGTAGTTTGTTCAGTATCGAGGGTA
>JABDDA010000028.1 GCA_013287845.1 Gammaproteobacteria bacterium | reverse complement strand
GCCGTCGGCGCGCATGATAATCCTATTTTTAAAATCGCCATGGAATTAGAACGCATTGCATTAGAAGATGATTATTTTATTGAACGAAAACTTTATCCGAATGTAGATTTTTATTCTGGAATTACATTAAGTGCGATTGGCATTCCACCAAATATGTTTACTGTTATTTTTGCATTAGCACGAACAATTGGATGGATCGCACATTGGAATGAAATGATTAGCAGTCCTTACAAATTAGCAAGACCTCGTCAGCTGTACACGGGACCGAAGCAACGAGATTTTATTCCCACCAATAAAAGAAAATAATTTTATCCAAGCAAAAGACTCACACCAAAATTTAACAACACATCATTTTTTCCACCCGCCATCGTATAAACATCACGCGCTTCAGCACGCAATGCAATAATATCATGCGCGAAAAATTGTGTTCCAATTCCTGCATTAATATTTCCTTGATGAGTACTTTCATTTGTTGGAAAAAAAGTACTTTCACCTACACCGAATAATACATACGGCTCCCAGCGTTTATGCGGCGTGAATCGATAAATCGCATCTAAATTATATAAATAAACATTCACACCACGATGTGTTCCATTGGATTGATTGGTATTGGCAATCCCCACACTTCCTTCCATTGCCCATTGCTGTGTGAAATTATACGCAACTGCAATATTCGGCACCGATGCATTTTGTAAATGACGTCGTGTATCAAAATGATAATACCCTTCCGATAATGTCAGCGAAATATTTCCTGGTTTATTTCCCGCAAAAATAAAAATTGGAAATAAAAATAAACTTAATAAAAAAATTATTTTTTTCATGTTAGAGTTTTTTTTCATATTAAAAAATATCCCACTTCACTTGAAATCCATAAATATCTGTATTGCCTTTCACTGTTCCATTCGTTGTAACGACTTGATCACCGAATGTTTGCACTTGATTGATACTCGCATCTGCAACAAAGAAATGAGTCCACGCTAAATCAAATCCAATGGATTTTGTTACTTGATAATGTCCACCGAGCGCTAATGCAACACGATCATTATCGGGTAACGAAACATTACGCGTTGAATCTCTCACAGGCGATTGATCAAATCCAATTCCTGTTCGTAATAATAATTTATCTGTCGCGTGATAATTCGCACCTACCGAATAATTCCACGCATTTTGATAACCTTGTTGAATCACTAAAGGCGCAACATTATTAGCTGTTCCACCGATATTTGTTGCTGCATTTTGAAAAACAAGTTGTTTGAACACATTCCATTTTGTGTAGCTCACTGTTCCCATCGCATCCCATTTTGAATTTATTGTATGGAATACACTTAAACTAGTTGTGGGTGGCAATGTAATATTACTTTGTAAAAAACCGCCTGTTTGTGTTGCGCCTGCTCCACTGTTTGCAAGCGGCCCGTAAAAAATACTCGTGCCATTAAAATGATGAATCACAGCAGAATGATAACTTAATCCAATTCGTGTTTTATCATTGAATTGATAAAGCGCACCCGCGTGAAAACCATATGCATTTCCATTTCCAGAATTTTTACTTAATGTGTCAGAAAACAATTGTGTTTGATTCACAACATTTGAATTTTGATCGAATTCTCCTGCAATATGTTCGAAATCTAATCCAAATCCCACAGAAAGTTTTTTATTCAATGCAATTCCAAATGAAGGCGCAATATCAATAATTTGTAATTGATTAAATGTGGTGGCATAACGCAATAGTGAATTTGTTCCATAATCTGTTTTAAATGAAAATGGAATCACATAGCTGATTCCAAAAACAAGTGTGTCACTCCACGGTGCTGCGTAATGAAAAGCAGGAATAAAACTGGATGTTCCACCTTGCGCGGTGACAGGCGCATTCTTGAAAAAAAGTTGCGGAGAATTCGTTGGATTATTACTACCCAATGAAACATTACCGCGATAACGATCGTCCGTTAAAAGAAAAATTCCACCGCCAATGATTTGTTGATTTTTTATTCGAATTAATCCTGCAGGATTATAAAATCCAGTACTCGCGTCATCTGCAATAGCTGCACGACCTGCATGATAATTTCCCATGCTTGCACTGTCTTGTTCCCACACTTGAAATGCAGCTGCGAATGCATTTTTTGCGAAAGCAATTGCCAACATCAAAATAAATAAGTGCTGACGCTTAAATAACATCCCCATTTCTCCGTGATTTGGTGCGAAAGGAGAGACTCGAACTCTCACGGGAAGCCCACTGGAACCTAAATCCAGCGCGTCTACCAATTCCGCCACTTTCGCAAAATAATCGGGAAAGTGTAGCAATTCTTGATGGGGCAAACAATTTTATTTTCTTGTTTGTTTGAATTTCACATCCGGTGGCACAGTTCCTGCTGGAACATTTGCACCTTTATTATTTTGAAATAAATTAGCATGCGTTGAAATATATTCTTCTATTGGTGCAGCTCCATCTATCGCAGCAGCAGCTGTATTTGCTGCAGCGGGATGATCACTCGGTAATTTCGGCGCAGATTTTTCATCTTTATTGTCAGGTGCTTTTTCAAATTCAAATATTTTTTCAAACGATGTTTTGAAAATAAATTCTAATCCATCTTTTAAATTTTTTTTAATTTTTAAAAAAGGCATTTCATCATATGCTTGCTGAAACATTTTTTTATTTTTTATTTTTTCTTTATACATCAAGCAAACATTCTGAATAATTTTTTCATGCGCATCAGAGGAATAAACAGCAATAAGTCCTACTAAGCAATGCCAAAGTGTTGCATAAACATTAAGATTATCTTCTTCATTAAGCGTTTTTGTTAAGAAAGGAATGAGGCCTTCTTTATTCGTGAGAAGCCAAATCCAGGCTTGAAAAGTATCTTTTGTTTCTACTTTCTTTTTCTCAACAGTTAAAAATGCGAGTCGTCTATGTAATTCTGCTGCTAATGGAAATAGCTGTATGGACTGAACTAATAATGTTTCATGTATTTTTTCTTCTGATGGTTTAGAAAATAATTGATCAGAGAATTCATAGATGTGTCTTAACAACCAAGGTGTTTTATGCTTACGACTCACTAAGAAATAAAGATCCATCTCACTCTGTGATAAACTGAAGGCACGATAATAATTGTAAACTATATCTTTCCAATTATATTTTTTTTCAGCCTCTTCTGCTTTTCCAATGTAATCATCAGCAGTAGTGTTATCTGTTGCCTTAGGCTTATAAAAGATCGCATTCGAAAACGTTCGGATCACTGCGCGCTGTTCGTCTTCGGTTAAAGTCGTTACCATATAAGGCAAATATTCACTTATACCTGTGACAAAGCACTTGTATCCTAATTGATATGGACTATCTTTTTTACCTAATTCAATCATTCTTTTTTCAGTCGTCATTTGAAAAAAAGAAATAGGCATCATTAATCCTAAATAAAAATAAACATCCGCATGGACTGCGTCCAAATCTGCTAATTGTCTAAATAGCGTTCTTGCTGTCTCCATCTTCATGACTGACTTGCGATACGCTCGTACAGTTTCGTGAAAAGCCATCGTAATCATCCATTCAGGAGATTGATTAGATATAGCAGCATGATTAGCGGATGCTTTATCAGCAATCGATGCGCTTTCTGGATGATGAGATGATGCAGTCATTTTATTTTTCTCCTCGTGTTTTTTACAATTTTATTTTCTTGTTTGTTGCAATTTCACATCCGGTGGTGAAATTCCTGCTGAAACATTTGCACCTTTATTATTTCGAAATAAATTAGCATGTGTTGAAATATATTTTTCTAATCGATTTTTCTCTTCAACAGCAGGAGCATAATTTTGCAGAGCCGCAGCTTCATACCAACGCAGTGCTGTCCGTTCATTATTTTTTTCTTCTTCATATCTTCCCAAATAAAATTGCGCCAACGGATTATGATGTTGCGCTGCACGCTTAAGATAATGCAAACCCATATTAATGTAGCGATCACCCTCGTCATCACCTTCCATACACATCATGCCCAACATTGCAGCTGCTTCAACATGCATTCCACTTGCAGTTGCTTTTAAAAGCAAATTAAACGCGCGATAAAAATTAGGATTAGAACGTTCAGCCTCATCAAGAAACAAGCCATACCATTCACCATCACGTGTTGCTTCTTTTTTTACATTTTTTGTATTTGAAACTAATTGCGCAGATGCAATCGGTTGTGATTTTGCATCAGCAGTAGGTTGAGCCGCTGCAATATGAATTTCAGTAACAGCAGCTGCTGTAGCTGTAGCTGTAGCTGTAGCTGTAGCTGTAGCTGTAGCTGTAGCTGTAGCTGTAGCTGTAGCTGTAGCTGTAGCTGTAGCTGTAGGCAATGCAACACTCACCACAATCGGTTTCGGCACTTCAGCTAATTCTTTTAAAATAGGATAATATTTTTCATCCACACTTTTTTCTTCAATGCATTCTGCAAAATACGCACGCACACGTTCTTGCTGAATTTCACCTAATTGATTTATTTTTTCTTTCATTTTAATAATTTCATTTGGATTATTTAAAACCCCAGAAAGCAATTGACGCAAACCCTGCTGTCGATTGCTTATTGTTCGAGAACCAGGTTTAAAACTTGAATTCATAATACATTGCATTCCTAAAATAAATTGAATTAGATTTGATGCATTCGACTTTCCTAGGTCCACTGTTAACATCCACATCACCCAATCGACTTCTTGATTAGATAATTCACCTTGTAAATAACATGCATACCCATGGCCAAAATAAAAACTCGCTTCGCTACGAGAAAGCGGTATCGCAAGCCTATAAATTTCTTCAGCGAGTTTGCATTCATTTTTATAAATTAATTCTTCACCGATTTTTTGAATAAATTCAATTAACGAATAATTTTTTGTTTGTTTCGAATCCTCTTCGTCATTGGGAAGCGCATATTTAATTGCCTTTTTTAAAGCGGCTGCAGCACTGACTACATTATTATGTTTCTCAAATTGATCTCGTGCTTTATCAAAATTAACTTTATAAAGCCGCTCTTTTTCACTAGATCTTAACAATTTTATATTACTATCAGAAATAATGGGGTAGGTTTTTTTCGCTTCATCTTCTACAAATTTAATTCCCCCAGCAGCAGATAAAACTTTTTCTTTTTTTGAATCAGCCGCAGAAACAGCAGGCGTGGCAGTTGCAGTCGCAGCAGATGAGTGATTGGATTTATTTTCTTCTGTTGCAGGCATTTCTGCAGCTGTATTTTCTATCGGCGCTTTTTCATCCGCTGATTTTTCTTCTGCTGCATTTACAAAAAGATCATCGACTGTTTGATTCGTTATTTTATCAAAACGACTTCCCATTTCTCTTTTGATAAACGAATCAAGCTGACTCAATGCATTTAAAAATGCGCGTTTGTCTTTTAAATTTCTTTGATAAAGTTTAATCACATCATTTAACACATTGGCGTAATAGACAAATCGCGGTCGAGTTTGAAATTTAGAACACGCATACGTTAATGCAAATAAATAATGCCATGCGGTTTCATAAAGTTTTGGATTTGTTTTTTCTTGTTCTAAAAATTCTGTTAAAAATGTAATAACACCCACTTCACTAAATGTGAGCCACATCCAGCATTCGAATGAGCGATCAGGAATATTATTTTGACGAAACATGAAAAATGTTTTTCGTCGACGTAATTCTGCATCCATTGGAAATAAACAAATGGATTGTTCTAATAAAAGAAGATGTTCTTTTTCTTCTGTTTGCAAATTTCTCTCAAAAAGTTTATCTGATTGCTCATGAATAGAAGATAATAATGCAGCTTCTTTATTATTTTCTTTTAAATATTTTCGTAATTCTTCTTTCCTCACCAAAAAAGCGCGATAATAATTTGCAACAGTACAGGCAAGTATTTCTGTTGCGCATGCTTTTTTTATGCATTCATCATATTTTTTATCATCATTCCACTCTTTTTTAAATCTAATAGAAGGTGCATCGTTATCCGCTAATCGTTGCATCACAATTAATTTTTCATCTGCGGTTAATGTTGTCATCACATCAGGAATATAATTCAACATTCCGTCTGAAAAAAATTCTATTCTTGTTTTTGTTTGCGATGCAGCAACCGCTGACATCATTTCAGGAACACTTTGTTCTGGCGCTTGCAAGCCTTGATAAAAATAACTATCTACATAAATCAAGCTATTATTTTTTTGCGTTAGATCGTGAAACATGGAAATGGCGTTTTTTATTTCGCCAGAGCGATAAAGGCCAACAACTCTCAAAAATATTTGTTGAATATTATCATCCAAATTCTTTCTTATTTGTTGCGCCTTATTTGCAACAGCTTCCATAATAACGTGTTGAAAATTATTAGCGGTTGTCGCTTCTTCATTCGCCACAGCATCATTATCCTCTGAGACATCATCATCGATCATAACTTTTTGATGGAGATACTGCTCAAAAGGTGAAAGCGTCTTAAGCATTTCAGGAAAATATTCTTCTTTTGCCCAATAACGATACTCAAATATCTTCAATAACATTGAAACATCGTAAAGCAAATTACTTTCGCACTCTCCATTTTGTGCAATATCAAAAGAGATAGCTTGATAAATCTGAAGTTTTTTTAATACGACAAATGCGTTTTTTTCTTGTCTATCGGGATGCTTTTCAACGTGTAATTTTAATTGTTTAATCAATGTCTGTTTTCTAATAGATAACCACATCCACACTTCATAATATTGTTCTGCTATCGAATCAGATAAATTATTTTCAGCAAGCAAACGATTTTTTTCTGCTTCTGCATACATAAAATAATAAACAGGATTATCGATGAAATGATAATGAACGACAGCTAATGCGTTAGTAGCCGCTGAAAATTTATCGTTTGCATAATGCTCTTTAGCTTCTTGCAAAGTACTTTCTATTTCTTTTGTTGAAAAATTATTTGTTTGCATCACGCCTAAATGATTTAGATAACAAAGCATTTCTTTTGTTTCATTATCGGATAAACACGTCATTCTTTTTGCTTGCTGCATTCCCGTACGAAAACAGCTGACAATGAACTCTCGAGGATATTGGAGTGATAATTTAATTGCGATAAGTCCAGCAAAAAAACATCGGTCTGCATAGTCATAGTCTTTACACTCGACCGGTCTTACATGAATCGTTTTAAAATCTAAAATGGTTTGAATTAATGTGTGTGCGCTATCATAAGATCCAGCGCGATACTGTTGAATAACTTTTATTAATGTGTCGCAAGGTTTGAGGGTATCGGTATAACTTAATCCTGTATCGCTTGCAGCGGCAGCTGTATTTGATGCAGCTGCTGTATTTGCTACTTCGGCATGACCATTAAGTGCCAACGTTGATAGACCTGCAGCAGTGACAGCAGAATTTTTTTCATCTTTAGCATCTGAAAATATTTTTTCAAAAGATATTCTTAAAATAGATTCGAGTCGTTGTTTTAAATGACGTTTAATCTCTGGAAATTTTATTCCAGCGTAAGCTTCCTGAAACATTTTTTTATTTTTGATTGTTTTTTTGTAATACTCACACACGCTCTTAATAATTGCTTCGTATTTTTCTGATGCACAAGCGGTGACTAATCCCAATAGGTAATCCCAGGCTTTTGCATAAAATTTTAAATCATTGGTTTCTTGTGTGAAAAAATTTTCTAAAACAGAAAAAATACCTTGGTTATTCGCTACCGACCAAATCCACCATTGACATTGCTGTCTATTGAGATCGGATTGGTCAAAATCAAAATTTTCAAAAAAAAGCCGCCTTCTTATTTCCGCATCGAGTGGAAATAAATAGACAGCGTAAGTTAATAATAATCTGTTTTTATCTACATTTAAGTCTTTAAAATATCTGTCAGACAACTCATATATAATTTTTAATATCGCTTCTTTTTTATTATTTTCTTTAATATATTTTCTTAATTCCTCTGATGAAACAATCCAAGCACGATAATAGTTTTCCATCATCTCAAATCCATTCGATTTTTTTTCATCTGCTTCTGCTGCTCGAATGTAATCAGCACATTTTTTCGTTAATTTTTTCCTGTCAATAAAAGTATCAGCACAAAACCTACTGAGCACAATATGTTGCTCATCCTCGGTCAGTGTGGTGCGCATATCTGGCAAATACACATCCATTCCCTGTTGAAAACAGGCTAATCGAGTGTCTGAATTATCGCTCGTGCTCTCTGCGATCATGCTTAACTCTTCTGCATTAGTGCGCGCAGGAAGCATTAATCCTTTATAAAAATAAACATCTGCATCATAGTCAGTTTCATATTTTTCTAATTCAGAAAAAATTCTCTCTGCAGGTATGAATGCGTTTTGACGATAGAGCTGAACTGCTCGTTGAAAAGACAGGCGGACCATTTCTTTTGATTTTGCTTTTAAATCTGAACCCATGTTCGTTTGCATTTGTGCACGAGGAGTTTCTGCTGCAGCTGTGTTATTTGCAGATGCAGCTGTTGGTGTTGATGCTGCTATTGCTGCTGTGTTATTTACAGATGCAGCTGTTGGTGTTGATGCTGCTACTGCTGCTGTACCAGTTGATGATGTATTCGATGATGATGCTGCCATTTTCAACCCCTCGTGTTTTTTTTGTGGGGGTTATTATACCTAAATTGAGGAAAAAGTGGTGGGCCGTGTTGGGATCGAACCAACGACCCGCTGATTAAGAGTCAACTGCTCTACCAACTGAGCTAACGGCCCAATAATTGATGCGTATATATAATGAATGGGGTGAACGATGGGGATCGAACCCACGACAACCGGAATCACAATCCGGGGCTCTACCGACTGAGCTACGTCCACCATAAATATAAAAACTAAGTGGCGCGCCTGACAGGATTCGAACCTGTTACCCCCAGCTTAGAAGGCTGGTGCTCTATCCGAATGAGCTACAGGCGCAAAAGGAGCTGCTGACATTTCTACTATGCCGGCCATAAATCGCTGATTTTCTGCGGTCCGCTGCTCACATACATCCAACGTATGCTGCGCTGCGGTCCTCGAAAATCAGCGATTTCTGTCTCGGCATAGCGAAATGTCAGCAGCCCCTAACAAGCTATACTATTTGGTCGGGGTAGAGGGATTCGAACCCCCGACATCCTGCTCCCAAAGCAGGCGCGCTACCAGACTGCGCTATACCCCGTTTTAAAAATTGTAACGTGCGATAATACTAGCCAGAAATGGTGACGTCAATCTCATCGCGCAAATGCAAAAATTAAAAATTGTTTTTAAGAAAGATTTTTATTTTTTTATAAAAAAATATTTTTTTGCAGTGTGCAGGCCAAAGGCCTGCAAGCTTTTCTAGCCTAGGCTTAGCGCGCTTTTTGCGCGTAAGCCTAGGTGCAAATGATGTTAACGTTTGGAGCCCCGAAGGGGCGAAACAAAAAACATAATTTTTTTCTCACGCGCTTTCAGCGCTTCATCCGCTTTATGCTTCATTTTACCTAGGGTTGCGGGCGCTAAAAAGCAAGCGCCCTTAACCCTAGGCTAATAAAGCTTTCAGGCCTTCGGCCTGTAGATTGCAATTTTTTTTATAAAAAAAATTCGTGTTTACTTCGGATTTCTTTAAAATTAAAAATATTCCTTGCAAATTAAATTTAAAAAACGTATAAATTTAAAAAAATTTTTCCTCGCTCCAAATCCACGTAACCATTTTTTATTTCCACCTCACAAAACATTTCAATTTTATTTTCATTTTTATTTTCACATTAACTACTCACTCACAAGGACTCTCACCATGAAAACAAATGGCTTTTCGCTTATTGAATTAATGATCGTCGTTTCTATTATTGGAATTCTTTCTGTCATCGCAATTCCTTCTTATCAAAATTACACGCAACGTGCACGATTTGCAGAAGTCATTGCAGCAACAGAACCATTTAAAACAGCTGTTTCACTCGCGCTACAAGAAGGAAGTGCAACATCAGAATTATCAACTGGAAAACCAGGCATTCCACCCGCACCTCTCGCCACAAAAAATTTAGCGAGCATTAAAGTCGATAATGGAATTATCACTTCAACCGCAACAACCATTGCGGGCGGCGCAACTTATATTTTATCTCCTAATAATGATGGCAGCCGATGGACTGTGACTGGAACATGTTTAACATTAGGATTATGTCGCGCATCATGAAAACTTTTTCTGAATTGACAGGTCTTGCTTTCCATCTTGTGCAACATCATTTGCTTGATGAAGAAAGCATGCAGCTTGCCATCATGGAATCAAAACAGCATGGAATGTCGCTGATTCAATACTTAGTAAAAAATAATTTACTGAGCAGCGATATTATTCTAAAAACACTTTCAAAATTATTTGGATTATCGGTGATCTTACTCACCGATGATTATTTAAAAAATAATACACTACTGCCTTTAGAACTGATTCGTCGCTATCGCGTCATCCCCATTGAAAAAAAAGAAGGCGTATTGCACTTAGCTGTATCAGATCCAACGAATCAAACAGTATTAGATGCGATTCAATTTCATTCGGGCATGCAACTCAAATTAATTCTCACGGGAGAAAAAGAATTAAATGAGTTGCTCGAACAAAAAGATCCATTAGAAATGACATTGCATGATAATGCCGATCCACCCCTCATTCATTTTGTAAATCACTTAATTGAACATGCCGTGCAGCAACAAACATCAGATATTCATATTGAACCTTACGAATATTTTTGTCGCATTCGTTATCGTCGTGATGGAATTTTATATGAAACCACAGAAATTCCTCATGAATTATCTTTACGTTTAATCACACGATTAAAAGTAATGGCAAAATTAGATATTGCAGAAAGACGTTTACCACAAGACGGCCGTTTGAAATTTACCACCACAGATAAAAAAGTTATTAATATTCGCTTGAGCACTTGCCCTACTCTTTTCGGTGAAAAAATTGTTTTACGTTTATTAGATGTGAATCAGAATTTTCTTGAAATTAATGATCTTGGATTAACTGACGAACAAAAAAAATCATTTTTAAAAGCACTCTCACTTCCACAAGGATTAATTCTTGTGACAGGCCCCACAGGAAGTGGAAAAACAATGACACTTTATTCTGCGCTACATCATCTCAATTCATCCGAAAAAAATATTTCTACGGTGGAAGATCCAATTGAATTTCAATTAAAAGGAATTAATCAAGTGAATATTCATCCGAAAATTGGTTTAGATTTTGAAATGGTATTACGTACTTTTTTGCGACAAGATCCTGACATTATTATGGTCGGAGAAATTCGCGATCTTACAACTGCAAAAATTGCGATTCAAGCTGCACAAACAGGACACCTTGTTTTATCCACATTACACACCAACAGCGCAACAGAAACGATTGCGCGATTACAATCAATGGGCGTTCCTTCCTATCAATTAACACACTCACTCACCTTAGTGATTGCGCAGCGTTTAATACGAAAACTTTGCAATCGTTGCAAAAAAATTGAAATTCTTGATTCAAAAGAAACTCAACATATTATTTATCGCGCAGCAGGATGTGAACACTGTTTACAAGGTTATCACGGACGCACAGGTATTTACGAAGTGCTCTCGATCAGCACCCAACAATCACACTCAATGATGTCATTAAAGCAGGCAGGATTAAAAAAAGTATTACAAGGCATGACAAGTTTGATTGAAATTAATCGAGTGACTTACGGATGAAAAAATATAACTATGTTTGGTCAGGCCTATCTGCAGAGGGAAAAAAATCCAGCGGTGAAATTCAAGCCATGAGTTTGCAACAGGCAAAAATAAATTTGCGACAGCAAGGAAATTACCCGATTTCTTTACGACGAAAACGAAATTATTTTTTATTTTCACCCTCTAAAAAAATTGCTTTACTCGATATTGCACTTTTCTTTCGACAGCTTTCAACATTAATCACTGCAGGAATCCCCATTATTCATTGCTGTGAAATTTTAAAACAAGGCCAAAAAAATCACCATTTTCAAAAAATTATTTTCTCTGTTCAGCATGAAATTGAATCAGGAAAAAATTTAAGTGAGAGCTTGCGTCATCATCAAACTATTTTTGACGAGCTCAGTTGTCAGCTAATTAAAATTGGCGAACACTCAGGAACACTCGATCTTTTATTGCAGCATGTTGCAACGCATCAAGAAAAATCACTTGAACTCATCAAAAAAATCAAACAAGCGTTATTTTATCCTGCTGTCGTTATTTCAATCGCGTTGATTATTTTATTTTTAATGTTATTTTTTATTGTGCCGCAGTTTTCTGAATTGTTTCAAAGTTTTCAGCGACCGCTTCCGTGGTTTACAAAATTAATTGTTTCATTTTCTACTTTTTTAAGAAATGATTTTGGAATGATTGCACTCACGTTATTTTTAATTTTATTTTGTCTATGGAAAAATATTTCTATCCCCAAATTAGAATTACATCTTCCAATCTGGAAAACGTTAGCAAAACAAATTATTTATGCACGATTCTCAAGAAATCTTGCTATTACCTTTGGCGCAGGCATTCCGATTACAGAAGGATTAAAACTCATTGCGCCCCTTTGCAAAAATAATTTTTATGAGAAAAAAATTATTGAATTACAATCCGCCATCATCAGCGGACAACAATTACATAGCGCACTTTTGCGCACGCAATCGTTTCCTTCTGTCATGATACAAATGATTAAAGTGGGCGAAGAATCTGGCACATTAAAAATCATGTTAGAAAAATTAGCAGACTTATATGAGTCCGGCATTGATCGATTTATTTCTACACTCAGTCAATTACTCGAGCCCTTGATTATGCTAGTGCTTGGTGTTTTAATCGGTGGACTTGTGATTGCAATGTACTTACCGATTTTTCAATTGGGGACAATGATCTAATGGATGCTGTGCATTTTATTTTTTCACATCGAGATTTTTTTCTGCTATTGATTGCAGCATTTTCTTTATTGATTGGAAGTTTTTTAAATGTAGTGATTTATCGTCTTCCACAAATGCTTCAAGCCGAATGGGCAGAAGAATGTCGCGATTATTTAGGATTAAAACCACACGAACCCCAAACAAAACCCGT
>JABDDA010000027.1:3386-13460 GCA_013287845.1 Gammaproteobacteria bacterium | reverse complement strand
AGAAAAAGAGGTTTTTGTCATGAAACAGGGCATCCATCCTGAATATAAAGAAATCAAAGTCACCTGCAGCTGTGGCAATAGTTTTAAAACACGTTCAACCTTTGGGCGCGATTTATCATTAGAAGTGTGTTCTAAATGCCATCCTTTTTATACCGGCAAACAAAAAGTGGTTGATACCGCCGGCCGCGTTGATCGTTTCAAACAAAAATATGCAATGAAAGGCAAACCAAAAGCGAAAGAAAAACAAGCTTCTGATAAGCAAGATAAGTAAGAATGATTTTTAAATTTTAAAAAGGCGCTCATTGTTAAGCGCCTTTTTTGTTAAGGGAGTTTCATGAAAAAAGATCTCCGCAAAGCTGCACTGGATTATCATGAATTTCCAACGCCTGGCAAAATCAGTGTCATTGCTTCTAAATCAACAGAAACACAACACGATTTAGCATTGTGTTACACACCCGGTGTTGCAGAACCTGTCAAAGAAATCGCACTTGATCCATCGACTGCTTATCGTTACACCAGCAAAGGAAATTTAGTGGCAGTCATCACCAATGGAACAGCTGTTTTAGGATTGGGTCACGTCGGTGCACTTGCAAGCAAACCTGTGATGGAAGGCAAAGGCGTTTTATTTAAACGTTTTGCAGATATTGACGTATTTGATATTGAAATTGACTGCGAAGACCCTGAGCAATTTATTGAAACCGTTGTCCGTATTTCTCCTACCTTTGGTGGAATTAATTTAGAAGATATTAAAGCACCCGAATGTTTCGTGATTGAACGCGCATTATGTGATCGTTTAAATATCCCTGTATTTCATGATGATCAACATGGTACAGCGATTGTCATTGCAGCTGCATTATTAAATGCATTGGAATTACAAAATAAAAATTTGCATGATATTACTTTAGTTTGCGCAGGCGCAGGCGCAGCTGGAATTGCCACAATGCAATTACTTATTAATTTAGGCGCAAATCGAAATAGATTATTTATGATTGATCGCGCGGGCGTGATTCATTCCGAACGAAAAGATTTAAATTCATATAAAAAAGAATTTGCACTCGAAACAGATAAACGCACATTGCAAGATGCATTAACCGGTGCAGATGTTTTTATTGGTGTGTCAGGCCCGGGAATTATGACCGCTGAGATGTTGCAGAAGATGGCAAATAAGCCTATTGTATTTGCATTATCAAACCCAGTACCGGAAATTATGCCAGAAATTGCTTACGAAACACGTCACGATATTATCATGGCAACAGGCCGCAGTGATTATCCTAATCAAGTGAATAATGCACTGTGTTTTCCTTATCTTTTTCGTGGTGCCCTCGATGTACAAGCCCATTGTATTAATACAGCTATGCAATTAGCAGCTGTGCATGCGTTAAAAGATTTAGCAAAAGAACCGGTTCCTCATGAAGTTTTAAAAGCGTATCCCAATGAAAAAACACTTTCATTTGGTCCTCATTATATTCTTCCAAAATTATCTGATGCGCGATTAAAGAAAAAATTATCTCAAGCGGTAGCAGACGCCGCCGTTGCTTCGGGTGTTGCGAAATCCCAATAAAAAATAAAAGGAGTTCTTTCACATGGAATCCGAAAAAATTATTTCAAAAAAAATGATTTGGCCGTGGGTGATTGTAGGACTTGGCGCTATTTTTTATTGTTACGAATATTTATTACGAATTTCCCCGAGTGTGATGACAGAAGAGTTAATGAGTTTTTATCATTTAACAGGAACAGAATTCGGAAATTTATCGGGCTCTTTTTATTATTATTCTTATGTTGTGATGCAAATTTTAGTCGGATTATTAATGGATCGTTTTGGTCCACGACGATTATTAACTGTCGCATGTTTATTGTGTGCACTCGGTGCGTATCTTTTTGCATGCAGTAATAGTTTATTCATTGCAATGATAGGACGTTTTTTAATTGGATTTGGTTCTGCATTTGCATTTGTCGGTGCTGCAAAGTTAGCTACGATTTGGTTACCACCCGAACGTTTTGCATTAGTGTCAGGAATTATTTTTTGTTTAGGCATGTCAGGTGCGATGTTTGGTGACATTGTGATGGATATGACAGTGACCGCAGTGGGTTGGCAATGGACTATTTTTGGTGCTGCAGCTGTTGGGGTTTTTTTAACAGCTATTATTTGGATGATTGTGCGTGATGTGAATCCTTATCATAAAGATCATTATTCGCATCACACACCGACATTACGAAATGTTTTATCAGGATTAAAACAAGCCTTAAAAAATCCACAAATTTGGTTATGCGGAATTGTCGGATGCTTTTTTTATTTATTTTTATCTGCATTCGGAGAATTATGGGGGCCTGCGTATTTAGAGCAAGCGCGTGGTATTTCTAATCTTAATTCAGCCAGTGCGAATTCCATGATTTTTTTAGGCTGTGCCATTGGCGCACCGACGTGGGGATGGTTTTCTGATTTAATTCAACGTCGACGTTTGCCAATTATGTTAGGTGCAATGACTTCGTTAGTGGTTATTTCAATTTTACTTTATGTGAGTGTGATTTCTTTATCGATGATTTATGGATTGCTTTTTTTATTTGGATTTTTAGCGAGTTCACAAATTTTAGTGTTTGCGATTGGGCGCGAATTAACATCAATAAAAATTTCTGGCACGACAATTGGTTTATTAAATATGTTAATCATGATGGGTGGAATTATTTTCCCGCAACTCATCGGAAAATTATTAGATATTTTTTGGAATGGTCAAATGGTACACGGCGCGCGTGTGTATTCTGAGCATGCGTATCGTGTTGCGTTGAGTGTAATTCCTGTTTGTATTTTATTAGGAATTGGAATGACGTTTTTTATGCGGGAAACGTTTTGTAAACTTTATTTGGAAGAATAATGTTTGTCATGCCAGCCGCGCGCTTTTTGCGCGAGGTGGCATCCAGTGTGTTAACAACTCATCGTTAGCTAATGCTATTCCAGCAGTGCGTCCAATTTGTTCTGGATCAAAGTTAAGATTTTGAGTTTCATTTGTGTTATTAAAATTTTGTATTTCTGTGTTTGAGAGCATTTTTTGTTTTCCTCATTTATTTTTTACGCTGCTGCTGCAGCTGCTGTTCGGTATCGTGGTTCATCTGCATCTGCTTGATCCATAGCAGCAGGTTGCACAGGAATATTATTATTTGCAGCAGCAGGAATAGGAATGAAAGGCGGAACATTATTATTTTGTTGTGCAGCTTGATTAAAAATTCCAAAATTATTTAAAGCAGGAGCAGCGGGTGCATTTAAATTGACTTGGTTATTAGCAGCACCATCATAATAAAACATTGCTGCTAAAATTGCTAAAGCACTGGGAAGATTATTCAAGAATCTAAGAAGCGCTAGTGAGGGTAAGTTTAAGATGGAAAAGCCGACATTATTTACAGGTTGTTGTGCAGGTTGTGGATAATTATTTCTAAACGCGTAATTATTAGCAACATTGCCCACCATGAAAAATAATGTGAATGCTGTTTCTACACTAGATGGAGCTTCTGGAAATAATTCTGCAAGAAGCTGTTTCGCACCATAATAAGACATCGCTGTACTAATGACTAAATTCAGAAACCAAGATTTATTTTGATAGCAATAACGAGAAGTTTGATAAACTATTGCAAGTGCATCTAGCATTTTCTTTTGCACTTCTTGCCTGTGTTGATAAAGTATTTGCGCTGTCACAATCGCGCATGCACAAAAAACCATTTGATGAGGGGAAAGTTGATTTTCTGTTTCTGTAGCTGATTGCATTTTTATTTCCTATTTGAATGTGTTGAATCGTTATTTTGTTTTTGATTAGAAGTCGTCACGATAATTCTTTGATTGCGTGATTGAAAACATCCTAGTTCTTTTAAAGCTTTAATAATTTCAGGATGAGTTTCATGATACATTTTTGGTTTTGGTTCGTCTCCTGAAATGATATGTTTCACTGCAATTTGAATTCCTTTCGCAGCAAGTTTTAAGCTTTTCATGACTACCGCGCAAGTAGATAAAATCATTGTTGAGCTCCTCATTAAATTATTATTAGCTTTATTATATCTAAGAAAGCTTAACGTTTTCTTAACGCCCGCCACAAAAAAATCATCCCAAAACAAAGCACTAGAAACGGCCCCGCCCACAATACCAGTGTTTTCGTATTAAAAGGAGGGCGATATAAAATAAAATTCCCGTAACGGCTCACAAGATAATCAATAATTTGTTGATCCGATTCACCCGAAATTATTTTTTGATAAACTTGCTGACGCAAATCCGCTGCTAAACTTGCATTCGATTCAGCTAAATTTTGATTTTGACAAACTAAACACCGTAGATTTAAAGTCAAATCACGAAACCGTTTTTCTTGTTCTTTATTTGAGAAATTATAAAAATCTTCTGCTGCAAAAATCGCAACAGAAAATAAAAATAAAATTAAAAATAAAAATTTCTTCATGAGGATTCATTCTGTAATTGTGTCACAAGATCGCGCAATTTATTTTCCCACACATCAGCAGAAATTGCGCCAATGTGTTTGTATCGAATCACACCTTTTTTATCGATAATAAAAGTTTCAGGTGTGCCGTACACACCTAAATCAATTGCAACATTTCCTAATTGATCAACCGCAATTTTTTGATAAGGATTGCCGTATTGCATCAGCCATTTTTTTGCTGCATTCGGATTATCTTTGTAATTCAACCCATAAATAATGATGTGTTCTTGCTGTGCAAGTTGTAATAATAAATCATGTTCTTCTGCGCAAGTCGCACACCATGTTGCCCACACATTTAATAATGTCACGTGACCGATAAAATCTTTGTTACTTATTTTTTTTGAATCTAACAAGCTAGGTAATTCAAAATAAGGTGCAGGTTTATTGATGAGTGGTGAAGGAATTAAATTCGGATGCAAATTTAATCCCTTCCACAAAAAAATTATGATCAATATAAATAAAATTAAAGGGAGTGTGATGTGTGATTTTTTTATGAAGCTCATTAATTCTTACTCCTGTCATGCCAGCCGAGCGTTTTTTGCGAGAGGTGGCATCCAGTGTGTTTATTTAAAAGTCACTGGATGCCAGCTAAAAGCACGCTGGCATGACAATTCTTTTACGCCACTGGAAAATTAAAATACGTATCCGGATACGGCTCATCCTTCAACGTAAAATGCCACCATTCTTTTGAATACGGAACAAAATGATATTTTTCCATAATATCGCGGAACAATTGACGATTATGCGCACTCACTAAATTAATTTCTTTTGTATCATCATGCGCAACAGGATCAAGACAATCATAACCGGTTCCCATATCAATCGTATTATCTTGAAAACGTGTTTTGTAATCACTAAAACAAGTCACTAATTTTTTTCCTTTCTGAAATTTTTCTTGAGGACTTGACGGAATCGGAATAATGGTTAAATCCATTGTGCTTCCGCGAGTATGTCCTGATTTAGCTGCAATATAACCTAAATTAAATAATTCTTTTTTATCTACACGCGGATAGAATTCTATTTTCATTTCTTGCTGCGCGGGATTTTGACTCCACTGATAAAAATCATCAACAGCCATTTGTGGGCGATAACAATCGTAAACTTTTAAAGATAAATTCGATTGTCTTAATTCAGTTTGCACTTCTTTTAATGCGAGTGCTGCAGGTTTACTTAAAATACATGTGCTGGCTTGATAACCGCGAATAGGGCGTCCAATAAAATTATGATTGGTTTTGTAACGCATTTCTTGCTGAATTGAAGGATCAATCTCTTTCAGATAAACAAATCCTTCAGGTAATTTTGCAGCAAATGTGGTTTGCCACGCGATCAATAAAAAAATAAAAAATAGTCTTATCATGACTTGCTCCTTTTATAATATTTCAATAATGAAACCATTCCTGCAATAAATAATAAAAATCCTCCGGCCCAAATCCATCGTACAAACGGCTTATAATAAATGCGAATGGCCCACGCGTCATCTGGAAAATTATTTCCTAGAACAAGATGAAGATCGCGCCATGGATTAAAAATAATACCGGGCTTTCCTAATGTTTTTTCATACGCATATAAACGCTGTTCGGCAGAAATTTTTGAAGAAAAATTATTTTTTGTCACAGTAAAATTCGCAACTAAACTTTGATAATTGGCACTTTGTGTTTCATTCATATTTTCAAATTTAAATTGATATCCTGCGAGTGAAACAGTTTCACCCGGTTTCATTTTGATTTGACGTTCTTCGCTGAAAGATTTATTTGCTGTAATGCCTAATGCAATCACAGCTATTCCAATATGCGCAATAACCATCGAATTTATTTTTTTGTGTTGGTAGGCGTAAACACAGGTTGATAGTAATAAATAAATTGAAAATGAAAGTGCGATGGCTGTCAGAAAATAAAAATTAAATCCGAATAAGGGGGGAAGAGAAAAACCGAGGAGAGTGCTGGGAATCATTGTCATGCCAGCCGAGCGTTTTTTGCGAGAGGTGGCATCCAGTGTCTTTAATTTAAAGTCACTGGATGCCACCTCTCGCGCTCCGCGCTCGGCTGGCATGACAGCCTTGCTCCATTTCAAATGTGGTGCCAATCCCATCAATAAAATTAATATCAACATCAGTGGCGTAAAAACAGTATTAAAATACGGTTCGCCCACTGAAATTTTTTCTATATTCAACGCATCTAAAATAATGGGATAAAGTGTTCCTAATAAAATCGTTGCAACCGCAGTGACTAAAATAACACTATTCATTAACAAAAAAGTTTCGCGCGAAAAAAAATTAAAATTCGGTGCTTGATAAAATTTTTTAATTCTAAAAGTATAAAGTAATAACGCACCACCAATTAACAAAGCTAAATAACTTAATAGAAAAATTCCGCGAGTCGGATCATTTGAAAATGCGTGCACGGAAACCAATACACCGGAGCGCACCAAAAAAGTTCCAATTAAACTCAATGCAAATGTGATGATCGCAAGTAGAATAGTCCACCCTTTAAAAACATTTCTTTTTTCTGACACAATTAAACTATGAATCAGTGCTGTTGCAGAAAGCCACGGCAACAGTGAAGCATTTTCAACAGGGTCCCAAAACCACCATCCTCCCCAACCGAGTTCGCGATATGCCCACCAACTTCCTAACACAATTCCAACACTTAATAATGACCACGGAAAAATAATCCACGGGCGACATGCGCGCGCAGTATCACTTTCAAATTTTCCTGTGATAAGTGCAGCGATCGCAAATGCAAATCCAATTGCGAATCCAACATAACCAAAATACAACATTGGTGGATGAAAAATTAAACCGGGATCTTGTAATACCGGTGTTAAATCATTTCCAATTTGTGGTGCGTTTAAAAAATCTTGTTTGAATGGATTCGATGTGAATAATAAAAATGAAATGAAACCCGTGCTCACTATTCCTAATGTTTTCATTACAGCTGAAAAAAATTCTGAAGATAATTTTTTTTGTGAACAAAATAAAAAAACAACAGTCCAGCCACTTAAAATTAAACACCATAAGAGTAGTGAACCCTCATGTCCACTCCAAGTTGCACCGATGCGATAGATAAAAGGTAATAAATAGTGTGAATGTTCATTCACGTAAATGATCGATAAATCATTCGTAAGAAAGCTGAGCATTAAGCAAAGCATTGCGAGGGATAGAAAAAAAAATTGGGTAAGGGGAAAAATGTTTGTCATGCCAGCCGAGCGTTTTTTGCGAGAGGTGGCATCCAGAGACTTTTTTAAAAACGCTGGATGCCAGCTAAAAGCACGCTGGCATGACACTTGTCCCACCGCACACACCAATGCCATCACTAAAGAAAGACATCCCAAGTTAGCGAGCATGTGGACTTCCTTTTTTTAATTCTTTTTCTAATGTAGCAGGAATATATCTTTCATCATGTTTTGCTAACACTTCTGTTGCAGAGAGAGCTGTCATGCCAGCCGAGCGCTTTTCGCGAGAGGTGGCATCCAGCGTCTCTATTAATTTTCCAGTGACCACCACACCTTGTCCTTCGCGAAATAAATTGGGTAATAATCCGTGATAATTAACAGCTATTTCATTTCGATAATCTGTGACAATAAAATTAACGCTTTCTCCTGATGAATCAAAATGCACGCTCTTTTTTTTCACATAACCACCGATACGAATATTCTTTTGTGTGGTGTGAGATTCAATTAATTGTGTGGGTGTATAAAATAAATTGATATTTTTTTTCAATGCAAATAAAACAAGTCCGATTGCGATTCCTAAAGCAATCATCATCATTGAAATGGAAAAGATTCGCATTTTTTGTTTGCGGTTCATGAATTTTTTCTCAATGATTTTCTTTCGCGCCATGCCATGAAAATATTAATTCCGAAAACAAATAAAGTAATCGCGTAAGCGGAGAATATGTAGGTTTCATAACTGTTCATAGTGTTTGCCTCATGTTAAATCGCTCGCAAAATTTTATTCTGCATTCTTATAAACAAAATAATAAAATAAAAAATAAAAAACGCAGCAATCATCGCAAGCAACGGATACAACATCGCAGGTGCAATTGAAGGTGTTGCAAATTTACTGATACTCGGCCCCTGATGCAATGTATTCCACCAAATCACTGAATAATGAATAATCGGTAAATTAATTGCACCAACGAGAGCAATCAACGCACCCGCACGTTCACGCGCACGCGTAGAATAAATCACCGACTGCAATGCAATAAATCCTAAATATAAAAATAAAAGAATTAAAACAGAAGTGAGTCGCGCATCCCAAATCCACCACGTTCCCCACATCGGTTTTCCCCAAATCGATCCTGTCACTAACGCAAGAAAAGTAAACCACGCACCAATCGGCGCACTGCATGACATACAGATAGCTGCAATTTTAATGCGAAAAACAAGCGTTAAAAACGCAGACACAGCCATCACAAAATAAATTCCCATCGCAAGAAAACAGCTAGGAACGTGTACATACATAATTCTAAATCCATCACCTTGCTGATAATCTGCGGGTGCAAAAAATAATCCCGCAATCATTCCGTATGAAAATAAAATCACAAATAAAAAAATCAGCCACGGTAATAACATCGTACTCGTCTGATAAAAAAATTTTACCGGTAAAAAATTTTGTTTAAGCCAATGCCACATGTTATTGATCGACTCCAATACGTAACGCAACACCTACTAACCACGGAATAAAAGTAATGCTCACTAATAACAGCGCACTCAATATTGCAATTTCACTCGCAATCGATTGATTAAAATTCACGAGCGTCATTGCACCTGTTGCAAAAATTAAAACAGGAACATACAGCGGCATAATTAAAATCGGTAATAATAATCCGTGTCCGCGAATTCCAATTGTCAGTGCACTTCCGATTGCACCGAATAATGTTAAAACAGGTGTGCCTAATAATAATGTGATGATTAAAACCCCTTCTTCTTGGGCGGATAAGTGTAACAAAAAACCCAAAAGGGGGCTAATTAAAATAAGTGGAAAAACATAAATCAACCAATGGCTGAAAAGTTTACATGAGATAATAAAAGTAAGTGAATGTGGGCTTAATAGCCAATTTTCTAAATAACCTTCATCTGCTTCTTTTTGAAAAAGTGAATTTAATGATAATAAAATAGCGAGAAGAGCAGCGATCCAAATAATCGCGGGTGTGATTTGTTTTAATAAAATAAAATTAGACCCTAACGCAATTGGAAATAAAAAAATAATTAACGCGAAAAATAAAAAAGGGGTGAGCCATGCAAACGCTTGTCGCCACGTTGCGCGTAATTCATTTTTTAAAATCATCCAAAATAAATTCATGTGTTATCCAAAAAAATGGAATGAATATTTTTAATCGGTAATTCATGATGCGTTGCAATGACAGCTATTCCACCGATTGATAAATGCTGCTCGAGTAATGACATCATCCACGATTGACCCTTTGCATCCAGTGCTGTTGTCGGTTCATCTAGCAGCCACATTTTGCGCGGATGTAATAATAATTTTATTAAACTTAATTTTCGTAATTGTCCTGCTGAAAGAGTATGTGCTTCTTTATTTTCACAAGAGATAAGATTTATTTTTTCTAGAATAGTTTTGATATCAATGCGCGCGGGAGAC
>JABDDA010000027.1:0-3376 GCA_013287845.1 Gammaproteobacteria bacterium | reverse complement strand
ATCAATGGGCGCGCGGACTGTCGTTAAAAATAATTTTAAATTTTCGATCACGGTGAGATGTAATTTAATTCCATTTTTATGTCCAATGTAATGTAAATTTTCTCGATAAATTTCTGGATTATCGTGAATAGATTTTTCTTGCCAAAAAATATTTCCTTCATCGGGTGTAATTAATCCCGCTAACATGCGCAGCAAAGTTGATTTTCCACTGCCATTTGCGCCGCGTATTTGCAAACAGTCTCCCGCGCGCAATTCATAATTTAAATTTTCAAATAAAAAATTTTGTCGACGCGCGAAAGATAATTGATTGAAACGTAAACTCATACTTTATTGGCCATAAAGAAAATCATGCTGAATAAACTTCCCACGCACAGTAATAATAAAATCGATTGCACGCGTCGGAAAAATTTTAATTTCACTTCTAATAATTGCGTAGATTCAATTTGTGTAATGAGTTGTTGCGACATCACTAAAAAATAAATAAATGAAAACCAACTTCCGACGATGACAATAAATCCAATAATACTGCTGGTAATCCATGCGGAAGAAAATTCGTAATTCTTCAAGCTAATCATGGTGAATCCTGTTGCTAATTGCAAAATTGCAACGGGAACAATAATGAATGCGGTGAGTGTTTGTATGCGATTGATGGCGCGGCTGGTTTCGTAAGAATTTTTTATCATGCGCCATAAATGATACGTATATAACACGCACGTAAATAAAAGTGTGGCGCTTAAGATGTGAAAAATTTTTAAGGAATCGTAGAGCATATTTATTTTTATATCGTGTGAAAAATGAAGGGAAATTTAGCATAAAGTGTGTGGTCATGCCAGCGAAAGCTGGCATCCAGTATTAAATCGAGGATCATTTAATGCGGCATCAAATTTTTTGTTTCGCCCTTTCAGGGCTCTAAACGTTTTAAATTATTTTTACCCAGGGTTGCGGGCGATAAAAAGCATCGCCCTTAACCCTGGGCTAGTGAAGCTTTCAGGCCTTCGGCCTCGCGGGAATTTATTTTTATTATTAAAATCTTTTATATTTTTGATTTTGCTTTTATAAAAAATAATTTTTTTTGCAGTGTGCAGGCCAAAGGCCTGCAAGCTGACAGCATAGCTGTCAGCCTAGCCTAGGGTTAAGGGCGCTTGCTTTTTAGCGCCCGCAACCCTAGGTAAACAATGAATATAAATGTTTCAAGCCCTGAAAGGGCGCAACAAAAAACATGCTATAATTAAGCTAAATACGAGGAAAAACAATGTTCTCTAGTGATGAAATAACAGAGGCAACAAAAAAATTACGCCAACCCGAAGTGGATTTGAGGGAAATCGATGTCTCATTTATATCTAAAAATTTAGATTGGGTCATCGCACGACTTCATGAAAATAAACAATTACAAAAACTCTCCTGCAATATCGAAACACTTACCACAAAATTAAATGACGCAGATCTTACAAAATTAATAAAATGTTTAACCACACATCCCACCTTAAAAACATTAGATATTTATGATCCTGCGCCACTGTATTTTGTGAGATATTATGAGGATCCCAGATTTTTAGACGCTCGTGATCAATTGCATACAGGATTGAATCAGAATGCAACACTAGAAAGATTAGGCTTAATCAAAATGGATGATTCTTCAGAAGATATTAATGTTGAAAGTCTCAGAGATACGCTTGCTTCAAATGGAACGCTAAAGATATTAGATATTTCTTATAATACTGATTCAAATTTTCTTCCAATGATTGCACCAGGAATAAGAGGGAGTTCACTCACAACACTGGTATGTCAGCACTGTGTTATCAGTCTCGAAGGATCTTATCTAGCCGATTTAGCAGCGGGACTATCAAGATTAGACACAATCGATTTTTCAAATAATTCTCTTGCTCAATTTGGAGCAAAAGATGAAAAAGCATTATTTCCTTTTTTTGAAAGAGTATTAATTCAGGGACGATTTAATGTTGTTACATTGCCAGAATTTAAAAATGCAACTGATTTAAAAAAATTAAAAGATATGAACCACTTCAATCAACAAGCTCGCGAAAAGCTTTTTTTCAATGGATTTGTTGAAAGGGGTTTAGCAATCATGGCTACAGTATTTCAAGGACAAAGCACAGTTATTTTTCCCATTGTTCGTGGTTATTTAGACTATTTTGTAACAAGAGAATTTCCGCGTGAGCCTGGAGAATATTTGCAAGAATTAATTCCGGAAGAAGTGCGTCCGTTTGTGCAAGTTG
The DNA here is from genome assembly GCA_013287845.1 of Gammaproteobacteria bacterium. GTDB lineage: Bacteria > Pseudomonadota > Gammaproteobacteria > DSM-16500 > DSM-16500 > JABDDA01. The sequence continues at coordinate 1,142 of JABDDA010000027.1, read as the reverse complement.
ATGCAGAACCCACTCCTAGCAATGTATGGAATTGGACAGTTGAGATGATGAAGGGTAATCGATGGATTACTTTACCCGCACTTCTTTTTGATCGAAAAGAAAAAGATTTTAAGTCCGTGGGCGCAGTGAAAAGATTTCAAGTAGATATGTTTGCATTAACAGAAAAAGAAATAAAAGAAAAGCGCGATCAAATTAGATTGAATTTAATGAATGATTTTAAACAGCGTGCATCATTGCCCATTGGAAGTTATTGCCACCATAACCAATTGTATGTTGAGCTTGGACAAATTCAAAAATCTTCTACGCTCATGCTTCCTGATTGTTTCGAGTTTGAAAGAAAAGCAGATGAGTTTTCTCAAAGAGAAGAAAAAATGCTCGAAAGACATTTTCCTCTTTTTGATAATCAACAATTTGGTTTGACTGCATACAATCGTAGTCTGGGTGAAAAAAAACTTTATTTCTCAGAGGAATTTAATTTACTCAAAACAGCGAAAGATCAACTTGATGCTCTAATATCCTTTGCGAGATATTTGCGAAATCTAGGTGTGTTTAGTTCATTTTCTTCTGATGCTCGTTTCTTAGATCAACAACTGGCACCTCTGAAGGCGATAGCAACGGCTGCTGGAAAACTCACAGATTTTTCTTTTGTGGCGCAGCATGAATATTGGAGACGTATTTATAGTTATCCGCACCATGTTCAAATCTGTGTTGAACTTATTTTATTTTTTAAACAAGAAAAAATATTGAATCAAGGATTATTTTATTTATTGCTCGATAATTTTGATGTTCTCAAGCGAATTCAGATTTTTGTGACGGCGTGCACAGACTTTAAAATCAAAATCACTTTCCCCATGCTGAAATTTATTTGTGATGATATGTATCACTGTATTTGGGATGAAAGAAGAATTAGTTTTTACGAAGAAATCATGAAAATTTATCGTCAAGAAAAAAATCCAGATTATAAAGGCGCTAAAAAATTCGCTGCAATTTGTAAGGTGTTGGCGGATACAAAAATGAATCAAGCACAAAAAGAAAATGCTATTTCAGCGTTAGGTGAATTTTCACCACTGAGTAAACTTTCATTGCTTGCGCCACCTCAACGTCCTGTCGCGCCTGTCACAAGTTTTATTGAAAGCCTTTAT
>JABDDA010000026.1 GCA_013287845.1 Gammaproteobacteria bacterium | reverse complement strand
ATTTATTTTTTTTAGAAATTTTTTCACTTTTGTATTCATCAAAACAATAACACGCATCAAAAGAAAGCAATGTCATTTGTTTTATTTTCCATTCTAATGTGATGTCATCAACAGGTAATTCAGCGAGGGTTGAAACGACTTCAGAATCTAACGTGGTTACTGCTTTAATACTTGAAAAAATTATTTTCCGAAAATTTCTTGCATTGATATTTTTTTCTTTACCGCAGCCAACTAATACAATACGTGTGAAAGGAAGTGGATAAAGCACTTGGGTTTGTCCGACCGATCCTTCAAAATCACCGCTTTTTAATAGCTTAGAAAGTGCACCATTGCTCTGACGGTCGACCTCTTTCGCACTGGGGGTGAGGGCGCCTTTTTCATAAACACCCATAATAATAGTGTTTTTTGTGAGTGTTTCAATGCGGCCTGATTTCAGTGAAATTTGCATCTAAAAGCTCCTTGTAAGACAAATTTTTATGTATAATAGCGCGCTTATTGAATGAAGAAAAATGAATTTGTGATGACATGATTATCCACCGATATATCTATAAAGAAATCTTAAATACCTTGTTGGCAGTCACATTGATTTTGCTGCTGGTTTTTTTGAGCAATCAATTAGTGCGTTATTTAAGTTTTGCTGCGTCAGGAAAATTAGCGCCGCATTTTTTATTTCAATTATTAGGATTTGAAATTCCCTATTTATTAGCTATTTTATTACCGCTTGGACTTTATCTTGGAATTATTTTATCGATCGGACGTTTTTGCGCAGACAGTGAAATGTCTGTTATGCAAGCGTGTGGTTTTGGATTGAATCGATTGTCTCGCGTGATTGCTTATTTTGCATTGTTCGTGACAGTCGCTGTGATTGTGCTGACGTTTTGGATTAATCCTATGATTGCTTCACACAAAGGACGTGTGATTGCAGAAGGCATGTCACGCGATAATATGATTGATTTAATTATCCCCGGACGTTTTCAAGTAAGCAGTAATGCGCGTCGTGTTGTGTATGTTGAAAAAGTTTCTCATGGCCGCAAGCTTGCAGAAAATATTTTTATTGCAGAACAAGCGAACACAAAAGATAGCGAAGGACGTAATCATTGGATTGTGGTCTCTGCTGCGACAGGCACACAAACAAAAGAAAAAAATTCTACAGATCGTTTTGTTGTTGCAAAAGAAGGGTTTCGTTACGAAGGAGTTCCCGGGCAAAATGATTATAAAATTATTCAGTTTAATAAATATTCTGTACGTGTACCCACCATGTTAAATGCAAAACGAATTGTGCAAGAATCAATGCCGCTGCACATGTTATGGAATAATTATCAAAATCCTGCGAGTGCAGCAGAATTTCAATGGCGATTTGCGATGCCGATTTCTGCCTTTATTCTTGCATTATTAGCTATTCCACTCAGTCATGTGCGACCACGACGCGGACGTTATTCTCAATTATTTCCCGCGATTTTAATTTATGTGATTTATTTAAATTTATTATTTATGGCGCGCAGTTGGATAGAGCAAAAAGTATTACCTGTTGGTTTAGGAATGTGGTGGGTGCATCTTGTTATTTTATTTTTAGTATTTGGATTATTTGCATTTGAATTGAATTGGCATGCGCGTTATTTGCGTTGGCGGAGTGCATCGCGATGAAAATAGCATCCATGAAAATATTACCCATAAAAATATTACATCGCCATATTGCAAAATCTATTTTAATGTCGACAGCACTAGTCATGCTTTTAGTGACAGCGATTATTTTTTTTATAGGATTACTCACTGAATTGCGTGATATCGGTATAGGTGATTATTCATTTATGCAGGCATTAATTCATGAAATATTGCGATTGCCTTTGCGTATTTATCAATTTTTTCCCATGTGTATTTTAATTGGTGGAATGATGGGATTAGGTTTATTAGCATCGCAACGTGAATTAATGGTGATGCGTGCATCAGGATTATCACTTAAACAAATTATTATTGCTGTTATGATCGCAGCGTTTATTTTAATTTTTATTGCGATGATGATGGGTGAAGGATTTGCACCGCAAGCAAATTATATTGCGCAAACACGAAAAGATATTGCGCAAAGTAAAGGTCAAGCAGTAGCAACAGTTTCAGGATTGTGGATGCACGAAGGAAATAATTTTCTTCACATTGATCGCGTTGTGGGTAAAACACATTTAGAAGGTGTGACGCGTTATGAATTTGATACAAAACATCATTTATTAGCGGCGTATTATGCAAAAACACTCGACTTTCAAAATGGACAATGGATCGTGCATGATCTTGTAAAAACAATTTTCGCGAATGATAAAACATCAAATCAAAAATTTTCACAAACAACATGGGATTTAAAATTAAATCCAAATCATTTAAATGTCGGTTACATTGAACCGGAAGAAATGTCGTTGCGTGGTTTGCAGAGCTACGTAAATCACTTAAGAAAAAATCAATTGCAGTCGGTTGATTTCGAATTTATGTTTTGGAAACGAATTCTGCAACCCTTCGCAACATTAATAATGATTTTATTAGCGCTGCCTTTTGTGATGAATTCATCACGCTCAGTGAATATGGGATGGCAAATCACACAGGGTGTCATTATTGGATTTGTTTTTTATATGCTGAATGCTTTCTTAAGCCAAATGAGTATTGTGTTTCAATTACCTGCTTTTGCAGCTGCGGCAGCACCGGTTTTATTATTTGCGATTGTGAGCGCTGTGGTGTTGCGGCGAGTGAAATAATTTCCCAATAGAATTTACAGGTAACCACCTGAAAAAATTAGAATAATTATCCTTGAAGCAGAAGACCAAACCATTCGGAAAGTTTATTTTTATGAGACGAAAAGTGGTTTATAGGCATGGGAATGTGGTAATATACCGCCCCTAAGATTTCTAAAACTATTTAAGCGAGGTTAGTGTTATGAATTCAGGAAATGATAGTAAAAAACCCAATCCCCATGCTTTACTTTCTCCTCCGCAAAATGCGGCTCCCAAGAAGTCCATTCAGTATAAATTAGTATTGCTAGGAGAGTCTGCTGTTGGAAAATCAAGTTTAGCTTTGCGTTTTGTAAAAAACCAATTTGTGGAATATCAAGAATCAACGATCGGTGCTGCATTTCTGAGTAAAACGATTGAGATCCCTAATTATTCAGTTAAGTTTGAAATATGGGATACGGCAGGCCAAGAACGTTATCATAGTTTAGCGCCTATGTATTATCGAGGAGCTGCGGCTGCAGTGGTTGTATATGATGTCACTGATCAAAAATCGTTTGAGAAAGCGAAAAGCTGGATAGCTGAATTAAGAAAGCAGACAACAAATGGAAATCCAAATATTCTAATAGCATTGGTGGGTAATAAAGTAGATTTAGCACAAACAGGTCGTGTAGTAGAGACTGAGGTAGCAACAAAATATGCAGCGGACGAAAAGTTATTATTTTTTGAAGCTTCAGCTAAAGTTAACCACAATGTCGAGGCAATATTTAAGATGGTAGCAGAAAAATTACCAAAAACTACTCCCAAATCTACCCTGGATGCTGACACTCATTCGAGAATAGTAGACTTATCGCCCAGCCCAATGCGGCAAAAATGTTGTTAATAAAACAATCCCAATTCTGAATTTCAATTAAGCGAGGTGTGTTATGAGTATGAGTGGTGAAAAAAGTATAAGCGATAGTAAATCTGCAGCTGTATTACAAAGTTCTCCAGCGTTGTTTCCTAACGCTAAAGTTGTTCAGGGTAAAGTAGTATTACTAGGAGATTCTGCTGTTGGAAAATCAAGTTTAGTTTTACGTTTTGTGAAAAAACAATTCTCTGAATATCAAGAATCAACCATCGGCGCTGCATTTCTGACTCAAACGGTTACTGCTAAGGACTACACGGTTAAACTTGAGATATGGGATACTGCCGGTCAAGAACGTTACCACACGATGAGTCCTATGTATTATCGGAACGCTGCCGTTGCAGTCATTGTGTATGATATTACTAGTGCAAATTCATTTGCGCGCGCAAAGTTCTGGATAAAGGAATTACAAAAAAACGGACCTCAAAAGTGCTCCATAGTATTGGCAGGCAATAAATTAGATTTAGCAGATAGGCGTGTAGTAGATACTGAAGAAGCGAGGCTATTTGCGGAAGAGAAAGGAGCGTTATTTTTTGAAGTTTCAGCTAAAACTGAACACAATGTTGATCAAATGTTTGAAACGGCAGCACTAAGAATACCAAAAAACCTCTCTGGCAAATCGAATGGTTTGAGCAAAACGATAGATTTGTCGTCTTCTGCACAGCCAGAAGAAACATCAAAGTGTTGTAACTAAATCATGTTGATTACGTAGAGTGTGCAAATGCACATTCTACGTAATATTTTAGCCGCTCAAATGCACGTTTTACGTAGTTCAATCTTTAAATTTATCCCACCAACTTTTTCTTCAAGATTTCATTCAGCTGCTGCGGATTCATTTTTTTTGCATTAGCAAATAGGATAAGCTTAATTTCCTAGTAGAAAACATACGAAGCAATATTTGAAAAAACTGAAAGATGAGGGAAAATATCATGAGTAAAAAAAAGAAATACAACCTAGAAAAAGACGAAAAAGAAATATTAAAAGATTTTGAAAAAGGTGACTTTGTTTCGGTTAGAAATGTAAACGAAGAGATGCATCTTGCAAAACGTGCAGCTAATAATTTTATGAAAAGAAATTATCGAATTAATATTAGAATTTCATCTGCGGATTTAAACATGGCTCGCAGAATAGCTGTGCAAGAAGGGCTTCCTTATCAAACGTTATTAGCGAGTATTATTCATAAGTTTGTGACGGGGCATTTGGTAGATAAATAAGTTAATTAATTTTCAGTTTCGACCTCTAACATCGGTTTATTGTTTTCAGTAGTGAATTGATCGTCATTCGGGTGGATTAATTCGAAAGATTTAATTAATTGAATTGCATTTGAATGATGGTTTTTGTATCTGTCTATTGAGGGTGGGAAGGATCTGAAACTTTGATTAGATTTAGTATTATATAAGCCATCAATTTCTTTATAAATTGAATTTAAAAGTTGATGTTGGTTTTTTGCAGGATCACCGTGATTAAGTAGTGAGCTTAAATTTTTGCATGTTGTAATGAGTTCTTCTTGAGATTTGCTGGTTGTGAAAAAATTATTTATCCATTTAAAATAGGTGCCACTTTCTAGCGACTTCAGTAATTTCTCTTCGCTCTTGTTGTTTATTCTCTTCTTTGCTATTTCGAATGCTACTGAGGGGTAATATATAGACGGTACTTTTTTTCCTTCTTCAACAGATTGGTTGGATGCTAAAAATATTTTAATATCTGTTATGTATTTTTCAATGATCCTAAAGTTAATTGCAGGTAATTGGCAGCATTTTTTGATTGTTTCTTTAAAAGCGTTTAAGTGTTCTTTTGGAATTTTATCTGTACTGTTGTCAAGGAAGGTTAATTTGCTTTCTGCAAATTTAATTTTATCAGGCTCTGGTAGCATAAGTAGAGTATCAACAAATCGTTCTAAGTAATCTTTTGCTCCGCTATTCCTATATCCATATATCGCCTGGACAGTGTTAGATAATGCTTTTGTGTTTGTAGATAAAACACAACATAGATTATCTATATCGAATATGTGTTTTATTATTTCTAATAGTCTAATTGCAAAGGTGGGTTTGCATCTGTCAAGTTCATCAATGAATAAAAAGACAGTCTTTTTATCAGTCAGTTTTCGTAAATTTTCTTTAAAATTATCTAATACATTTTTCTGGTTGTTATACTCGGTTACTTCTTTTTCTATCTTTTTTTCAAAAGAAGCGCTAATTGTATTTAAAACATCTTCAGTTATTTTTCCGAGTCCAGCGCTTGCAATAATTGAAGTCATGCCGAATTTAAAAAATGTTGGAATAAGTACTTTACAGATTTCTATTCCACCTTTTTTTATTTCTTCAATAATTTTAAATTCTTTTTCGAATCGAGATAGCTGGTTATTTATTTCAGAAATTAGAGCAAGCAAAGGAGCTTCACTATGATCCGCTTTCCATGCATCAAATTTAATCGCGATTTTTTCTTCATTTAGAAGTGATTGCCCCCACATATCAATAAAAGCTGTTTTACCCATACCATAAGGGGCATCAATAGATATAATCAAAGGCTTGTTTTTGGTTTCATTTTCACATAGTTGTGTGAAACTTTTTGAGACCTGTTCAAGTTTACCACTGTAATCTCTGCTAAATGGATTCTTAAGATCTGCAATTAATTTATTATCAGAAAAAATTTTTTCTTTTGGATCTGCCATGCTCATCCCGCTAATTTTTTCTTCAACACTTCATTTAATTGCTGCGGATTCATTTTTCCACCCGATGCTTTCATCGCAAGCCCGACAAAAAATCCAAATAATTTATCTTTACCAGAACGATATTCTGCAACTTTATCGGCATTGTCTGAAAGAATTTGATCGATGAGTTTTTCAATGGCGCCGGTGTCGGTGACTTGTTTTAAGCCTTGTTTTTCTATGATTTCATCTACATCATTTCCTTCTTTATTCCATAATGTTTCGAAAATAGTTTTCGCAATTTTTCCAGAAATGGTGTTATCTGAAATACGTTGAATTAATTTCCCTAATTGTTTTGCAGAAACATGACACGCAGTGATTTCAATATCATCTTTATTTAAAGCAGCAGATAAATCTCCCATTATCCAATTCGCTGCGAGTTTGGGCTGATTGCCAGATTCTTTCACAACAATTTCAAAATAATCTGCGAGTGGTTTTGAACTCACTAACACAGTGGCATCGTAAGCAGTGAGTCCATATTGATCCATAAAACGTTGGCGTTTTTGTTGTGGTAATTCAGGTAAATTGCTGCGCACAGATTCAATCATTTCATCTGTGATCACGAGCGGTAACAAATCAGGATCAGGAAAATAGCGATAATCATTTGCTTCTTCTTTGCTGCGCATCGTGCGTGTTTCATTTTTATTGGGATCATATAAACGCGTTTCTTGTTTCACTGTGCCGCCACTTTCGATGAGTGCAATTTGTCTTTCAACTTCAAAATTAATTGCGCGTTCAATAAAACGAAATGAATTAATATTTTTTAATTCAGTACGTGTTCCAAATTTTGAATCACCTTTGCGACGAACAGAAACGTTTGCATCACAACGAAAAGATCCTTCTTGCATATTACCATCACAAATTTCTAAATAACGTACTAACGAATGTAACGCTTTTAAATACGCAATGGCTTCTTTTGCAGAACGCATGTCGGGTTCAGAAACAATTTCTAATAACGGTGTGCCTGCACGATTTAAATCGATTCCAGAAAGCCCGTGAAAATCTTCATGCAATGATTTTCCTGCATCTTCTTCTAAATGCGCGCGTGTAATTTGAATTCGTTTTGTGCTGCCATCTTCTAAAATAATATCGAGAAAACCTTTTCCAACAACCGGTAATTCATATTGACTGATTTGATATCCTTTCGGTAAATCAGGATAAAAATAATTTTTGCGCGCAAAAATAGATTTTTTTGTAATGGTTGCATTAATACCTAATCCTAGTTTAATCGCCATCTGAACGACTTCGCGATTTAAAACAGGTAAAACACCGGGAAATCCAAGATCAATAATGCTCGCTTGTGTATTCGGTTCTGCACCAAATGCAGTGGATGCACTTGAAAAAAGTTTACTTTGTGTGGAAAGTTGTGTGTGAACTTCTAAACCAATGACTGTTTCCCATTCCATTTAAAATCCCTCCGGAATTTTTGTGTGCCAATCTGTGACCGTTTGAAAACGATGCGCAACATTTAATAAGCGACCTTCTTCAAAATAATTTGCAATGAGTTGCATGCCAACCGGTAATTTATTTACAAATCCTGCAGGAATAGAAATGCCGGGTAATCCCGCAAGATTCACAGCAATCGTATAAATATCGGAAAGATACATGCTGACAGGATCATCAACTTTTTCACCGATTTTAAATGCAGTCGTAGGTGATGTTGGACCCAAAATAATATCCACTTTTTTAAATGCTTCTACAAAATCATTTCGAATTAAACAACGAATTTTTTGTGCTTTGAGATAATACGCATCGTAATAGCCTGCAGATAAAGCATATGTGCCAATCATGATGCGACGTTTCACTTCCGATCCAAATCCTTCACTGCGTGAACGTTTATAAAGATCTTCTAAATCTTTTGGATTGTCACAACGATATCCGTAACGCACACCATCAAAACGTGCAAGATTTGAAGAACATTCCGCAGGTGCAACCACATAATAAGCAGGAATGGATAACTCTGTATTCGGTAAATTAATTTCGTGAATCGTTGCGCCGAGTTTTTTAAATTCTTCGACGGCTTCGTGAATTAATTTTGAAATTTCAGGATCCAATCCTTTTCCAAAATATTCTTTGGGTAATCCAATGCGTAATCCATTTAAAGGTTGATCGAGTGTAGAAGAATAATCAGGAACTACCTTGTTCACACTTGTTGAATCATGTTCATCAAAGCCAGACATTGCATTCAATAAAAGTGCGACATCGGCGGCACTGCGTGCAAACGGTCCGCCTTGATCTAAACTCGATGCAAATGCAATCATGCCGTAACGTGATACACGTCCATAAGTGGGTTTTATGCCTGTAATTCCGCATAATCCTGCAGGTTGTCGAATTGATCCGCCTGTATCGGTTCCTGTTGCAGCAGGTGCAAGATGTGCTGCAACAGCTGCAGCAGAACCACCTGAAGATCCGCCTGGCACAACCGATAAATCCCAAGGATTTTTAACAGGGCCATAAAAACTATTTTCATTGGAAGAACCCATTGCGAATTCATCCATATTTGTTTTGCCGAGTAATACTGTTCCTGCTTCTTTAAATTTTTTCACAACCGTTGCATCGTAAGGTGAAATAAAATTATCTAACATTTTTGAACCGCAGCTTGTTTTAATTCCTTGCGTACAAAAAATATCTTTATGCGCAATGGGAATGCCTGTGAGTGCATGCGCCTGCCCTTTTGCTAATAATTCATCAGCTTTTTTAGCTTCTTTTAATGCTTCATCTTCACATACAGTAATAAAAGAATTGAGTTGTTTATCGAATTTTTTAATGCGATCTAAAAAATAACGCGTGAGTTCAACGCTCGAAATTTTTTTCGTGTGTAATGCGTTTGAAAATTCTGTAATAAATTTGTAATTCATGATTAAGCCTCTTCAATCACTTTGGGCACGAGATAAAGTCCTGCTTCCACTTTGGGTGCAATCGTTTGAAAAATATCGCGCTGATTTTTTTTCTATAACAATGTCATCACGCAAACGCTGTGTTAAATCGAGAGGATGAGCAAGCGGTTCAATATTGGCAGTGTTGGCTTGATTCATTTGCTCAACGAAATTTAAAATATTCGAAAGTTGTTTGGTATAAAGAGTGATATTTGTTTCTGACATATTTAATCGTGCCAGGTGCGCAATTTTTTTTACGTCATCAGTAGTCAGTGACATGGTGGTTCCTTTAGAGTTAAGCGAAAGGCCAGAATTATACTGTCATTTCGTCAAATTATCGATTAGAATTCATGAAATTTCATTGAGAGGAACGATACATGCTAAAAAGGCTACGCGGAGTTTTTTCTAGAGATATCTCTATTGATCTTGGCACAGCAAATACGCTGATTTATGTTAGAAATGAAGGGATTGTTTTAAATGAACCTTCCGTTGTTGCCATTCGTCAAAGTCCGGGTTCTACGTCAGGTCAAAAACATGTCGCAGCAGTAGGAAGTGAAGCAAAATTAATGTTAGGTCGTACACCAGGAAATATTACTGCAATTCGTCCTATGAAAGATGGTGTGATTGCAGATTTTTATGTGACAGAAAAAATGTTGCAACATTTTATTCATAAAGTGCATGGCAATCGATTTTTACGTCCAAGTCCTCGCGTATTAGTTTGTGTGCCTTGTGGTTCTACCCAAGTTGAACGTCGTGCAATTCGTGAATCTGCAATCAGTGCGGGTGCACGTGAAGTGTATTTATTAGAAGAACCTATGGCAGCTGCAATGGGAGCGGGCATGCCAGTTGATGAAGCGCGTGGTTCGATGGTGGTGGATATTGGTGGTGGAACAACTGAAGTCGCTATTATTTCTTTAAGTGGAATTGTATATGCTGCATCGGTTCGAATTGGTGGTGACCGATTTGATGAAGCGATTGTAAGTTATGTTCGTCGTAATTATGGAATTTTAATTGGTGAATCGACAGCAGAAAAAATTAAACATGAAATTGGTTCTGCGTATCCTGCTAATGAAGTACGAGAAATGGAAGTGCGCGGACGCAATTTAGCAGAAGGCATTCCACGCAGCTTTACATTAAACAGCAATGAAATTTTAGAAGCGTTGCAAGAACCGCTTTCAGGAATTTTAGGTGCGGTACGTGCAGCACTTGAACAAGCTCCACCTGAATTAGCATCTGATATTGCAGAGCGCGGAATGGTGCTCACCGGTGGTGGTGCATTATTAAGAAATATTGATCGACTCTTTATGGAAGAAACAGGATTGCCTGTAATTACTGCAGATGAACCTCTTACCTGTGTTGCGCGCGGGGGTGGTAAAGCGCTTGAGATGGTGGATACGGCTGGTACAGAATTTTTGATGAGAGAGTAAGATTTATTTGTGCCTAGGCTTACGCGCAAAAAGCGCGCTAAGCCTAGGTTAGGCTGAAAGCCTTCAGCTTTCAGCTGTGAGACTTTCAGTCTCCTCAGCTTGCAAAATAAATAAGGGGATTCGCTATTAAACAAATGTTCAACAAAGAATCGCAAATAGGTTTGCGATTATTTTTTCTTGCCATCATTTCAATTGCATTAATGGTTACTGATCACCGCACAAAAATGGTGAATCAACTACGAACAGTTATTTCTATTCCACTCACACCCTTGCAATATCTTGTGAGCTCACCGATTCAATTTATCGATAATTTAAAAAATTTAATGAGCACACACGATACGCTCGTCAAAGAAAATTTTAATTTGAAAGCAGAACAATTATTATTAAAAGCACAAATGCAACGTTATCTTGCAATTGAATCTGAAAATAATCAGCTAAAAGCCTTATTAAAATCTGCATCAGAAGTGCAAGGAAAAGTATTAGTTGCAGAAATCATGGCAGTTGATACAGAACCTTTCGTGAATCAAATTGTTTTAGATAAAGGTGAAAATGAAAATGTTTTTGTAGGACAACCCGTATTAGATGCAACAGGCGTGATGGGACAAGTCATACAAGTGATGCCATCCACAAGTCGAGTATTATTAGTAACAGATCCGCACAGTGGTGTTCCCGTACAAAATACACGAAGTGGTGTGCGTGCAATTGCAATCGGTGATAGTTTTTCTGGAAAAATACGTTTAGCGAATGTTCCGCAAACAGCTGATATTCGTGCAGACGATATTTTTCTAACATCGGGTTTAGGGCAGCGTTATCCCGCAGGTTATCCATTAGGACGTGTTGTTTCAGTTGTGAAAGATCCTGGGTTACAATTTTCTTCTATTTTAGTTGAACCCGCTGCGCAATTAGATCGTAGTCGTGAAGTATTACTTATTTGGCCAGCACAGAAAGTAGAAGCAAAAGTAGATACGAAGGTGAAATAGTGTTGTCATGCCAGCATGCTTTTAGCTGGCATCCAGTGACTTTAAAAGAGTCACTGGATGCCACCTCTCGCAAAAAGCGCTCGGCTGGCATGACAGAATAGAGAGAAAAATTATATGAAAAGAGCTCCTAGTTTAATTATAGTCCCGTGCGTACTCATCGTTGCATTTTTATTAACGTTATTACCTATGCCAGGTTGGACAGTATGGTTGCGTCCTGCATGGGTATTAATGGTATTAATTTATTGGACAATGAATTTACCGTATCGAATGAACGTGGGTTTTGCCTGGTTTATTGGAATTTTATTAGATGTACTCACAGGAACATTACTTGGCGAACACGCGATTGCATTATCAATTGTGATTTATTTAGTGGTGCGTTGGGACAGTCGTTTGCGTATGTTTTTAATGTTGCAGCAAGCGTTATGTGTGATGTTGCTTGTTTTTCTTTACCAATTTATTTTATTTTGTGTGCAAGGATTTATTGGGCAACTTCCTAAATCGCCTTTGTATTGGGCTTGTTCTTTCACCAGTATGATTGTGTGGCCGTGGATATGGATGATGTTAGAAAATATGCGGCGACGATTTAGGGTAGTGTAATGACGCATGAAGTTTTCATTAATATCACTTCAGATGAAACACGTGTTGCACTGATTGAAAATAAATTATTACAAGAAATTTATATTGAACGACATGCGTCACGCGCACTCGTTGGAAATATTTATAAAGGAAAAATCACGCGCATTGTTTCAGGCATTCATGCGGCTTTTGTAGAAATAGGCTTAGAAACAGCGGGTTTTCTTCCGTGTGATGAAAACACCTCATTCAAACCCGGGCAAGATATTTTAGTGCAAGTCTGTAAAGAAGCGATTGGATTAAAAGGTCCACGGTTAACAGCAGATATTACGTTACCTTCGCGTTATTTAGTTTTTACACCGAATCAATTTCAAATAGCAGTTTCACAACGCGTGACAGATTTAAGTGAACGTGAACGATTAGAAAAATTAATGACACCGAATAAAGAAGGTGGCTATATTTTTCGAACTTCAGCTGTAAGTTTTGAAAAAGAAAAAATTCTTGAAGACAAAGATTATTTAGACACAACATGGAAAAAAATTACAGAAGACTATCGCACTGCAAAAACAGGCACATTATTGCATGAAGAACTTCCACTCGTGTTGCGTTTATTACGCGATTGGATTGCATATGATTTCACTCGCATACGTGTTGATGATCAAGATACTTTTTTTAAGATACAAACATTGTGTAAATCCTTTCAAGATAAAATTGAATATCATGATGAAGCGCGTCCTATTTTCGATATTTATTCCATTGAAGAAGAATTGCAAAAAGCATTGCACAGAAAAATTCATTTAAAATCGGGCGGCTATTTAGTGATTGATCAAACAGAGGCGATGACAGCGATTGATGTGAATACTGGTTCTTATTTAGATCCTAAAAATGCAACGTTAAAAACGAATCTTGAAGCAGCTGAAATGATTGCACGTCAAATTCGATTACGAAATTTAGGTGGAATGATTGTGGTCGATTTTATTGATTTAACAGAACGCGCTGATCAAGAAAAATTGTTACAAACATTGAAAGTGTATCTTGCAAAAGACAGTGTCACTGTGCAAATCAGTGAATTATCTTCGCTGGGTTTATTGCAAATGACGCGCAAACGCACGCGCGAAAGTTTAGAACAAATCGTATGCCGTCCTTGTCCTTTGTGTTATCAGCAAGGATCTATCAAATCGTTAACGACAATGCGTTATGAAATTTTTCGTGGCATTCAACGCGCAGCGCATTTATTTTCTTGGACTGGTTATTTAGTTTTAGCGTCACAAGAAGTCATCGATTTTATTTCTAAAAATGAATCGCACGCATTAACGGATTTGCAAGTAAAACTGGGCAAACGTATCCAATTCCAAGTAGAATCTTCTTTTACATCGGTGCAATACAATGTGCTGCCATTGTCAGAAGGGTAAGTGGTGA
>JABDDA010000025.1 GCA_013287845.1 Gammaproteobacteria bacterium | reverse complement strand
GCACGAAATGAAATTGTAAAATTAATTAATAATCGATTTGGGGAGGCGGGCTAGCAGCAGCTGTTGCAGGTTTCATTTCAGCACGCTTGATAACCAAAGAAGTTTTAATAATTCCCGCAATATCAGAATTATTCATATCTCCCAGCGCTTTTATATGACCATCAATTATTCTTTCAAAATGTTCTCTCTTTTCTTGCAAAGTAGATTTTTCATCCGTGTAAACAGCTTGAATAGTTTGCACACCTCCCGTTAAAAAAGGCAGCAGGTTTTTTAAAGCAGCAGAAGCATGTGCATTTTCAATATGATCGCGATACATTCTTTCAATTTCCATGATGGCAGGACGTGGCGTTTGTTTTTCTTTTTCTTCCAAAAACTCGCGCAGCTTTTTCAAATCAGGATGTTTTTTATCTTGAAGAACCAATAACACTCGATTTAAAAGCAAAGATAATTCTTCTTGTTTCTCATCGTCTGCTGTGAGCAATTTTATTCTTTTTATTTCATTCACAACTCGTTGTACATAACTCGTGATTAAATTTACTTCTTGATCGTTGCTATCAATAAATTTTTTCATCATGGATCCCAACTTAGATTCCACATCGGTTAAAACACTTGCAGGAAATAAAGATTTTCTAGAAATTGAAGGCGCGGGATTTTTTTCAAACAATTCCCGCAATTCTTTTTTCGCTTCTTCAGTATACCCTTTTTCATCGATAATCTTTTTCACATCAGCCAATTTTTTAGGATGATTCATACCTAATAATTCAATCCCATCACACATTTCCGTTTCTTGAAAAAGATCTTCACAGATAAATTCAATCATTTTCTCTGTAATAGATAATTTATTTTTAATAAACAAATTAGCAATTTTTTTGATTTTAGGAAAATAAATTAAATTTTCAAAAAGCAAATCAAATATTTTTTGATTTAGAGTCCCTTGTTGTTTTAAATCTTTTAAAATTTTAAAAAAATCATTGACGTAATCTTGGTAAATTTCAAATCGAAACTGTTCTTTCTGACTCATCAATATAGTAATTCCTAATTCTTTCTCTTCTTTTGAAAAAGTATCAAAATTAATTTCAAATTTATTTTTGCGTTTCTTATGAAAAAGTTCATATTCTTTTTTAACGACTTTGTAAATTCTTTTTTCTATTGCTACTAATTTTGAAAGTGCATCAGCAGAATTTTGATCAACAGCAACCATTTCATCTCTAAATCTTTCGTAGTGACAGCACCAACGACCTTGTATCCACGCAACACTTCCCATTTCTGAAAGATATCGAATGTCATGTTTAATTTGTTCTGCAGCCTCGAAAGCAAGCTGCGGTACAGAAAAGATATCTCCTCTTGTCATTTCTTGACTCTGCCACATATTAGCTTGAAATCGTTTTGCTTGTTCTCGAGAAATCATTCGCATAAATAATCCTTCAAAGGTAGGATTATCCTCCACAGGAAATTTGAATGGAAAATACAATGTTTTTTCATTTTTCGAATCAGATGATGCTCTCGATAATATCACTCCAATTGCATGCCATATGCTTGGATTAAAAGAGGCTTTGAATTCTATTCCACCTTCGTCTGTTTTACTGATAGAAACAACTGATTTTGCGGCAAGTGGAATGAGTCGTTGTAAATAATCAGCGGGTGTGGGAAGCGGTGGTGGAACGGGAACAGGGATGTGCTTAGTTACCCATTCACCATCTATAGAAACAGTATGACTCCCTTTCGAAAATATCCATTCACCTTCCAAATAAGCTTTAATAATAGGAAAAACTTGCGGTCCAACATTTATTAATCTTGCTATTTCATTCATGGCTGCAATCACACGCGCTTCATGTGCATTTTTTTCCGATTGATAATTTGCAATTTCGTGTTTTCGTTGATTCAAAGTAGATAATGCGCGAACTTCTCGTTGTGTATCGAGAAAATGTTTTTGATCATCATCCTGTTCCCCATAAAATCTCTCACACGCCGCTGCATTCAGATAATCACGGTGGTACGATTTTGCTTCCACCATTTCTAATTGATCACTTTCAAGTAATAACATTTTAGGAAGATCAAGCATACGCGTGTCATAAGAAGGACGCCGACCATACTCAGCATCATAAAAATCAAGCCATACTCTTTTTAATTTTTTTGCTTTGAGTAAAGCGGTTCTTACTTCAGCACTCCACATTTGCGAATGAGTATTTAATATTCTTAATGCGAAAATTCTTGTTTGCGCAAGTGCGTTTAAAAATGGAATGAGTTTAGAATTTTTTGGATTTCCTTTTTCATCGTGTTCGAAAATTTCATAATCTAATGAGAGTGCAGTAATTATTTTATTTTCTGATAACATTTTTGTGAGCAACTCACTGAAATCAGATACTGAAATTCTTTCGCCGCGATGTAATGTTAAATCATCTAATGTGGGATTCGTTTTTATTCCATTAAAAAATTTTTTAAGTTGAGAAGAAGTTCCACTTAATGTGAGATCTAATTTTGTTAATCCATTTTTTGTTGAAATCGCAGTATAAAGTTCTTCGCATTGCGAATCAGAAAGAGTGTCATGAGGAATTTTTCCTGTGATCGTTACTAAGTTTTGGCTTGTATTGATGATGACAATAAGGCAATCGAAATGTCCTTTTAAATAAACTCCCGCCATTGTTTTGACACGACCTACAGGATCAACCACGTCAATAGAAATCACCCCTGCTTTCATATACTCACCCGCACATGCGGCGCAACAGGCTGTTTTTTTAGGGGGTTCTTTGAAAATAGAGAGGAAACTTTTCATGAAATGCTCCTCGTTTTGTAGGGTGTTATCTTTACATTATATACGATAATCGTCATTGCGAGGAAGGACGCGACGGGGGGCTACAACAATCTTTTCGCTGCGTAATAGGCACCACCTAAAAATGCGTGATGATGATTACACAAAACACCTAAAGGATAGTGTTCACGTTGTGAAAGATAAGCTGGAGAAGAATGAATTCCAGAAAAAAATTCTGACTTATCGAAAATTTCTAAATGATTGAGTGCAACACCACCGGTAATCCAAATTCCACCTTCTGGCATAAAACTCAATTGCACTGTTCCAACTAATAATCCTAAATACCACGCAAATGCATCCATCACATCGGATGCACGCCCTTCTCGCATTTCAATTCCAACTTGTTCTGGTGTGATTTCTTTATTCGAATAAAAAAATTGATAAAGACGAACGAGTCCGTGACCTGAAAGAATTTTTTCAAATGTAATGGGTTCATGCACATGTAAAAAACGAATGAGTTCATCGTGACGTTCACGATGTGTTTTATCTAAACTTGGCGGAATGGAAATTCCAATATGCCCCATTTCATTTTTACCTAACCAAAATTCTCCGCTCGATAATAATACGCCATCTTTTAATCCGAGCCCTGTTCCCACACCTAATGCAACACGACGTCCGAGAGGATTTACTGCACAGCTATTTAATCTTTTTATGTTTTCTGGATTTTCCATATAAGAAGTAAATGTCGCGCACACAATCGGAACATAATCATGAACGACATCATACGCAGGCCATTTTTTTGATTTCGCTAATTCATAAAAATTCATTCGATAAGGATAAACACGATCATGATAAATTTCTTTTCCATCGTAATGCCCTGCTGCACCCACACAAATCGCATCTGCATGTGAAAAAGAAAAATCTAATTTTTTTTCTAATTGAGAAATTAAATTTTCAAGTGAAGTTGCATCAGTGAGTTTTAACGAAGAATGTTTGCTGCAAGATAAATTTTTTGTTTCAGTATCATAGTGTGCAAGACCTGCTGCACATTTTGTTGCGCCTAAATCGAGCGCGATAATATTTTTTTTCATGAAGATTCTTCAGTGGCGAGAGTTTTAGAAAAAACAGGTTGACCAATTGCGCGCAGTGGTAAACGCTTACGAATATTTTCTTCGATTTGTTCGAGTGTGACACCACTCGTTTCAGGTGCTTTGTAATAACAAAAAACAAAACTTAAAATACACATCACTGCGTAACATAAAAATGTTGTACTTGCGCCGAGTGCATTTAATAACGTTAAAAAAGTCGATGACACAACAAAATTCCAAAACCAACAACTAAATACGGCAACACCCATTGCAATGCCGCGCACTTCAAGTGGAAATATTTCTGAAACAACCAACCACAAAATCGCGCCTAAACTAAATGCAAATGAAATAATAAAACTAAATGTGCAGCCCATTGCAATCCATCGCATCATGACCCATTGATCATTGAAATGAAAAACTAAACTCAGCCCTAATAAACTGATAAACATTCCAACGAGTCCCGTGAGTAACAATGGACGACGTCCTAAACTATCGAGAAAAAATACAGCAAAAATAGTCGCAAGCACATTCACTACACCAATTCCAACAGTTGCTAAAATAGAACTGGATGCATCTTGAAATCCTGCCATTTGAAAAATGGTTGGCGCGTAATAAATGATCGTATTAATTCCTGTGACTTGTTGAATGAATCCTAAAATCGCACCTAAAAATAAAACGGGACGTATCCACGGAGAAAAAATATCTTTAAAGGATCCTTGTTTCATTAAAAAACTTTTTTTAATGTCTTCAATTTCTTTTGAAATATCATTTGAATTTCGTAATTTTTTTAACACAGCTGTCGCTTTTTCAATTTCATTTTGTTTGACTAACCAACGCGGACTTTCAGGTAAAAAAATCATTCCAACACACAAGAAAATTGCAGGTAATATTCCAATACCAAACATCCAACGCCAAGAACCTTCTAATGTGGTGAATGCATAATTAATTAAATAAGAACATAAGATACCAATCGTAATGGCTAATTGATTCAATGAAACCAATGCACCACGTAATTCAAATGGAGCCACTTCTGCAATATATAAAGGTGCAGTGTAAGATCCAATTCCAATTGCGAATCCGATAAATAATCTTCCAATTAAAATGGCATAAACTTCGTGCGCGAAAGAAGCGATAGCTGTTCCCATTATAAAAAGAATAGAAATGAGTAACATTAAACGACGTCGACCGAAACGATCGGTTAAATGTCCGCTGAATAAGGATCCCATCATGGCGCCCAATAATACGCTGCTCACGATGAGTTCTTTCATTTCAGTGGAGAGAATAAAATCTTTTTGGATAAATAAAAGCGCGCCGGAAATAATGCCTGTATCAAATCCGAACAACAAACCCGCAAGTGCTGCAATAGCTGAAACAATATAGATGAGAAAGCGGGAACGATTCACCAATTCCATGCATTGTCCTGTTTTTTTTAAAATTCCGCTGCTTAATTAACATATACCGTGGATTGTATCAATTTATTTTTTTAAACAGATTAAAAATTACACATAAATGACGATATAAAATAAAATTTGACATAAGAGTGAAAATCATCTTAAATTCGCGTGTCAAAATAATTCAGGAAACAAAAACATGTTTAAAATTAAATCACTTTCAATGATCGCAGCAGCGATTTTAGTAAGCGCAGGAAGCGCACAAGCGGCTCTTCCAGGTGCTTATCTTGGAGGTCAATTAGGTTGGGACAATATTCATCAAGCGGGTTTTTCTAATTCAGATATGAATGAATTACTCGGACCAGGTACTACTTCTTCAACAAGTACCTCAGGTAATAAAGGACTCGGCGGTAGACTGTTTGCTGGTTACCAATTCAATGAAAATTGGGCAGTTGAAACAGGTTGGACAAAATTTCATAACATGAGTTCACGTGGCACAGCAGTTAATGGTTCTACAACTGTTTCAGCAAGTGGCACATTAAAAGCAGATGCACTTGATGTCGTTGCAAAGGGCATTTTACCTTTACAAAATAATTTCAGCGTATTTGGTAAATTAGGTCTTGCTTACTTAATGGAACGCGCAAAAGTATCTTTAACAGGTGCGGGTGTTTCTTTAAGCGATAGCGATAGAACAAATAAAGTTTATCCTACGTTTGGTTTAGGTGTAGGTTATGACTTTACACAAAATGTTTCGGGAGATCTTTCTTGGACCCGTATTCAAAAAATCGGTAGTAACTCGTCTATGGCAAGTACTGATTTTATTGGTTTAGGATTGGCGTACCATTTTGGTTAATTAGAAATTATTTTTTCACTGGCGGCACCAGCGTTGCTCTATCAGACTCTGAGTGCCCCATTTTTTCAAGAATTTCAGCCACTTTTTCAATAGCACGATGTTGAGCAATCGTACAAAACTTTTCAGGTAAAGGAAATTTTGGAAATCTTTTTTCAATTTTTTCGACATGATCTTTGTAAACCGCCTGCCAATTTGAAAATTTTAATTTTCCATTTTCATCTTTATAATTTTCTAATAAACCCTGCTTTGGATAAAATTTATCAACTAGTGTTTTTGAAATACCTTTCTCTTCAATCATCGCTGCAATATACATATATTCTGCAGCTGTTTGTAATGTGATGACATAACTCGGTAATGTACCTTGTTTAGCATCATACTGTTTAGGCCAATCCCATTGCGACACATTCGCTGATGCCATTTCAAAACGTTCTATCAAAAGTTTTTCAACCATGTTATCAACATGCAAATAATAATAGGCCATATCAAATAACACATGCGCGGCATCTAAATAACCGCAGGAATAATAAAATTCAATCATATCTGTAGTGGTATCATTCATATCTTGCATTAAATTATCATTGACTGTGCGCCCTTCTTTGATTGCATCATTTAAAATAACAGAACAAAATTTTAATTTTAAATTAAGCGCGTGATACAATTTAAATTCGCAGGCTTTCTCTAATATTTCAATTGCTTTGGGATGAGCCTTTTTTTCTTCTTTTTCATATTTTTTATATTGACTCAAAAGAAAAGCGGATTTTATTCGAGCGAAAATGGAAATATTTTTTTCAGGAGAATGCAGCGCTTTAATTTCAAACGAAGGACAATTCAATCGCAGACACCATTCCTTCCATTTCGCATTCAACAAAAGATTGGTTTCACAGAAATCATTAAATACTGTGCTTTTTTCTGCGTATCTTACAATTTTCTCAAGCGAATAATTATTTTGATCATTCAGTTTTATTCTTTGTATCAACGCTGTCTGCTCCTCTCCTGTTCCTGACTGAATAATTCTTTCATTTTCCTCAATCAATTTTTGTTCGCCTGAATGTAATGTCATTAATCCAGACAATGTGGGAAGCGATGTAATAACAGATGATTGAACCATATTATTTACCTTTTTAAAAAAACGTTATCATGGCTTAGGTGGCCCACCCACTTCAATCCCTGATTTAGATGTAACTGCTTCATCTTTTTGCGCTGCATTTACATTTTGTTGCGCAGGTGCAACTGTATTTCCCATCATCACACCCGATTGAACAGCAGTAGGGTTATCTAAGGGTTCAACTCCTTCAAGAGAATCATGCACCGCACGACTTGCAATATTCGCCGACATTAATTGCGCAGTAGTAGAATATTTCTCTAACACAGGCAATGTATGTTTCGATAAATCTGCTTTGACTTTTTCTGATAAAGGTGGAACAACACGTGTTGCTTGCTCTACGAATTCCTGCGCAACTTTAGCCCTTTCTCGATCTTGTTTTGAAAATAATCCTGGAACTTCTTTAAGAAATTCCATGTGTGCAACAGAATCTTTTTTGGCAAATAATTCCATTACTTTTTTAAAGTTATTTAAAGGCATTAAATCACTGACTGCAAGTAATTTGAGAAAAACCTTAAAATCATTTGAATTTAGTTGAGAAATTTTTTCTGTGAAATTTTTATTTGAAAAAATTCCAGTCGGTATTGGATATTTTTGAGAGAAATTCACAAAACTTTTTGCAGGAATACTGTCTGGAATAGGAGATGCGCAAATTGCAGTTAACCATTGGGTAGGAAGTGTTTTTTTACTCATGTCAGCATACGCTGTTGATGCAAACGCATCAAAATGTTTAACAAGAAACTCATTGTCTTTTAATTTTAAAGCAAACTGTCCTCCAATCACCAATGCATCATCAGCACGCATGCGCATTTCTTTAGAGTCTTTTGAGTCTTTTGAGTCTTTTGAATCTTTTGAATCTTTTGAATCCACTATTCTTCCACCTGCTTGCACAATAACTTGATCACAGAGATTTATAATTTTTTTAGGAACTTCTTTAGAATTGAAAAAATTCACTATCATATTAGAAACAGGCGATTGCTTCGCATCTCGATCACCTGTAAAAATTCTATCGAACGTTGCTTCATTTAAATAGAGCGCAGCGAAATTACCAGGAGAAGATAAGAAAAGATTGGTTAACGTATCCACTGTTACAAAAGCAGGTAATTTTTCTATCTTAAATAAACAACCTAAAGCCGACACCTCTGTTAAACGAAGACCATGATCTTCTTTTACTGCGCCCACTTCAGCTGTTGATAATTTTCCTCCTAAATCTTTTGCAATGAATTGTTTTTCAATTTCACTGATCATTTCATCTTGAATTTTTTTGATTGCCGAATCGCGTTCGGATTCTGCGGTCGAAATTCTTTTTTTATATTTTTCTTTTTCTTTGTCCGATAATGGTTTTCCTTTTAATTTGCTTTCAGCAAGCGCTATTTCATTTTGCACTTTTTTAACAACTGCATCACAATCTGATTTTATCTTTGTGAGAACTTCATCATTTTTAGCAATTTCATTAAAAATAATAACCTGTCTTTCTAAAATTTGATTGGCTTCGTTCAGTAATGGTTTCATCTTAGGATCTGTTGTATTCGATAAATACGCATAAACAGAATTTCGTAATGGCCCACTACTTAAATCTGTTCCCATATCAAAAATAAGCCGAACCATTTCTTTATTTTCTTTCTCATCTTTTCCTTGAAACAAGCGTTGGATGAACATTTCTTTTTTATTAGGATCGCTAGAAATAATGTCATTTATTTTTTTTAAAAATCGAGCATCATTAGACGCATTTGCAATTTTCAATAATGATTGTAAATGTTTTGGTTTCACATAATCGGGCAACACATCTAATTTCATCAACTCCGCTAAAGAATTCAGCAATGCCTTAAAATCCGTCTCGAAAGTCGCTTTAGGATTTTTCATTGCTTTTACTAAAGCTAAATAATCCGAGTGTAATTTTGCGTTGACGGGATTTTCTTCTGAAAATCCTCGAGTCAATGGAGGAGCAGCAGTACCTGTTCTGCTGGGTGCTCTGAATGTTGAACTGCGATGAAATGTTTTGCTATCTCTTTCTACGAATGAAGCAGCGCGAAAAAAAGCACGTTTTTCATCTGTCATGCTTTTAGTATCAACAGTAATAGAAGAACGTGAAGCGCGCTGTTGCGGTAATTCTTTTGATAGCTGTTGCTGAAATTCTATTGAGATTAACTTACCCACATCAGATGCAACGCGAGCTTCATCCTCTGGTTTTTCAATGGTATTGGCTGAATCAACTATTTTTCTCGCAGTGGGATCAGACGTGCCTCGATAGGATCCTAATTGTCCTATTAAAAAATTACTGGCTTCAGAAATTTTTACTCTTAAATCATTATCAGATTTTTTTATTTTCAAATCGTGATGAGATCTTTCTTCTCTTAATTCGCTAATCATTCTTTGGGCATTGCGCATCGTTTCCGATGCTTTATCTAGTAATTTTTTCTTATTCTCAATTTCGTCATCCATTTTTTTTAAAGCTTCATTTTTTTCATTTCCCAACTTGTACCTTTTCTCATTTAACTCTTTTATTTCTTTAGCCAAATCATCAGAGATGCCCGGGGCAAGTTTTTCATTCTTTGCTTTTCGCTGAACATTATCCGCAATTCTTTCAATTTCCATTTTTTCTTCGCTGATATTTTTTAACTCTTCTTCTTTTTCTTTAATTTGTTTTGCAAGAGCAGTTATGTTGCCTGTTAATTGCTCCTCTGCAACTTCTCGTTTTGCTTCAAGCGCTTCAATTTCTTTAGGCAACGATTCAGATTGCTTTAACACAGCATATTGCAATGCATTCAACTGATATTCTAATTTTGCGGCTGCAACAGAAAGAGGTTTATCACGATTATCTTTTTCCAACTGTGTCGCCAACGTCCCAAGATCCCACTTTTCTTCCATCTCAGATGACAATCGTGTGGGTTTTTCTCCACCCGTGAGTTGATCAATACGTTTATTTACTTTTGCTGCACGTTCTGTCTCCCATTGTTCAATAAGCGTATTAATATTTTTTAATCGATCTTCAGTCTTCTCTTTAAAAAGTTTTTCATCCATTGCTCCTGATTTTTTTGCGGCGATATCCTTTTTCTCTAGCTCATCGTACTTTGTTACTTCATCCGAAAGTGCTTTGAATATTTTTGAGGAAGGATGCATCAACATTCCGCTTGCATCTGTAGTTTCAATTTCAAATTTTGCCCCTGCTACATTTTTTTTTAATTCTGTTTTCAAACCTTCAAGGGATTGCAATGCTTGCAACCGCAACATCATAGACTTTTGTCTCAACTCAATAGACTCAAATTTTCGACGAATCTCTTCTGGTATAGGCATAAGAAGAAACCTCGCATTAAAAAAATTACCTACTTTCAGTATAGATGACTACTGTTAGTTGATGTGTAACGATATCCTTGCATTCCAGTTATTAATTGATTGTATTAAACAAAAATTATTTAAAAAATTTTCTCAAAAAATATAGCTACTTATTTGACTAAACTATTTCAAATCGTGCGAAGATTTCCCTATTTTTTGCTTATCTTCTTCATTATTTTGTCTTTTTTAAAATAAAAAAAATACAGGTATAATGGTTTTGTACTTTTCAAAAATCTTCTACTAGGAGGCACGTGCTATGGGTAACAAATTCAATCAAACGCAACAAACACAAGCAACGAACCAAACAAACTTAAACAAAACGAATTTAGGAGCTCGCCCTACTACTCCAACAACCAACACAGGAACAACACAACGTCCTGCGATGAACACCGGCACAGGTGCAATACCCAACAAAGGACAGCAAACTCCAAACATCAATCGTGGTGATTTAAATAAAAGTAAATTTGATATGAATCGTGGCGATCTCAATAAAAATAAATTTGACCAAAATAAAAAATCATAATTAAGTCAATCTAAAAAAACCGACAATTAAAAATTGTCGGTTTTTATTTTTAAGGAAAATTTAAATGAAATCTCCTGATTACAAAAACACACCTGCTTATAAAAAAGGCGTTGATGTTTTTAATAGTAAATACGAACCTTACAAAAAAAAATTATTAGATGATCTTTATCAATTTTCCCCTGAATTAGCAGATGTTGTTGTGGCACATGGTTTATGTGATATCTGGGATGTTAAAACGCCTACTCTTTCTGTGCAGGAAAAAGAAATTGCTGTGCTCGCTTCTCTTATTACTTCATGCACAGTACATGCGGAAATTAAAGCACACACAGAATGTTTGTTGAATGTGGGTGTGAGCAAACAAAAAATAATCGATATGTTGGTTTTGCTAACACTTTATATTGGTGTTCCCAAAGTGATTGTTGCGATGAAAATTATTAATGAAACTTTTATTGAATATGACAAGAATCATAAATAATTTCATTTCTTCACTTGATACATATATTCATCAAATGCATAAGTCGGTGTCTGGTAATTTCCACTTGCAATATCAATCACCACTGTTTTATTTAATTTGAATGCTTTTTCAAATGTTGATTTTAATTCTTCAGGTTTATCAACGCGCATTCCCACGGCCCCGAGTGATTCTCCAAATTTCGCCCAATCATGATTCGGTAATTTTAAAAATTCACATTCAAATTTTCCAACGCGTTTACCGCGTAATTGTGGATTTCCGTGAGATTGATTATTAAAAACAATAAAAATAATTGGTAATTCATAACGCGCAGCAGTTTGAATTTCCATTCCGTGCATCATAATACTGCCATCACCTGTAATACACACAACAGGTTGATTGGGTCTTGCAAATTTCGCGCCAATAGATGCAGGAATAGACCATCCCATTGCACTCATAAATTTTATTGCAATAAAAAATTGTTGTGGTGAGAAACTTGTCCAATAATGTGTTGCAAAAAATCCGTGCGCACCTTCTCCGACAAATAATATAGTATCTTTAGGTGAAACATTTCTTAAATCATGAATAATGCGTGCGGGATGAATCGGTGTCATGTCTGTTGTTAAATTTTCTTCGTCACAAAATTTAGGCGTGTTTAGAATAAACTCTTCTATCCATTCTTTACGCTCTTCTTTAGTCGCATCGAATATTTTTTTCTGTTTTAATAGCGCTTCTAAAAATTGATTGGCATCCCCTAGCACAAATAAATCAGGGTCATAATTCGCAAACCATCCGCTTTCACTGATGTCGTTAACAATTAATGCATGTTTTGGTAAAATATTTTCACTCCACACCATTGTTTCCATTTGATTCATTTTCGAACCCAACACAATCAACACATCAATTTTTTTTGATAACATTGTTTGTGTTGCACGATTAGATCCAAACCAACCGAATACACCGAGTGACAAACGATGATCTTCCGGGAAAACACCTTTTGCAGTTAATGTTGTAGCAACAGGAATATCAAATTGTTCTGCCAATTGAAGAAGTGATTTACTCGCTTGCGAATGCAATACGCCTGTCCCTGCTAAAATAACAATGTTAGGTTTTTTTTCGATTAACTTTTCAATTTTATTAAAACTTTCTTCATTTAAAAAACGCGGATGATATAAATCTTTTTGCATTTTTTTATAATGAAATTCATGTTCTTCTGTTTGAATATTTGCGGGAAAAGATAAATGCACAGGACCTTGCTGCGTATGATTTAACATTGCGCGTAATAAAAATTTAACGTGATGCTCTAACGATTGAATATGTGGAACAGCAAGTTTTTTAACGGTGATACTTTGTAACATCGATGCATCGTTAATACCTCCGCTGCTTGAATCTTGAAAGGCACCGCGTCCTTCCCAAAATGTTTTTGTTTCACCTGTAATGACAAATAAAGGAATTTGATCTGTGTAAGCCGATGCAATGCCTGTCATCATATTTGTCACACCTGGCCCACCAATTCCAAGTGCTACACCAAATTTATCACTTAAACGCGCATAACCATCTGCCATAAAAACAGCACCGCCTTCGTGTGCAGCGACAATGCCTTTCACTTCAGGAACATTTTTTAATGCAGAAATAATGGGATCAATATATCCACCCGGCACTAAAAAAACATGAGATATTTCTTCTTGACGAAATACATCCAGCAAAAATTCAGAGCCTTTCATAATAAAATTTCCTTATTTTTTATTAGGAAGTTGTTGTAAATATTGCGCGGTATTATCAATCCAATCTTGTCGTGCTGGCGTAAAAATATCGATATCAATTGTATCTTCTAATGCAATAAATTCATGCGGAACATTAGGAGGAATCACAATCACATCACCCGCTTTTAAAAGAAATGTTTTTCCTTGCGAATTTAATTTAGCTAATCCTTCTGGAATCCATGTAATTTGTTCATTCACATGATGATGCAAAGGAACCACTGCGCCTTTTTTAAAAGTCCATTTCACAAGCATCGATTGTGATCCATAAATATATTGTCGAGAAATAGTGTCAGATAATTTTTCAGCGGGCATTGTTTCAAAATGATATTGCACAGGTACGGCATAATCATGATCAGAAATATTGGGAATAACCCCAGGCAGCGTTTGCGCAGATACCGCATTAAAAAATAGAACCGTGATAAAGAAAAATATTTTTTTCATTTTCGCCTCCATACTTTTTAGTTTATTTCCAGCTGTTAATACTATAGGATAATTAAAAAATAAGGAACTCTTTATGGAAGCTTCTACGGAATTTCGCACGTGCCGCCCTGTTTCACAACCCATCGCTTGGCTCATTTGGTTTTTTGTTTCTCTTTTTTATTTTTATGAATATTTTATTCGAACTGCGCCGAGTGTCATGATGAATGATTTAGGAAGTTACTTTAATTTAACTGCTGCAGGATTAGGTGGATTAATTGGCGCATATTATTATTCTTATGCACCGATGCAAATTGGCGCAGGTGTTTTATTAGATTATTATGGTGGCAAAAAAACACTCCCTATTGCAGCTATTTTTTGCGGAATCGGTTCTTTATTATTTACAACACATTCATTTTTTCTCGCATTTTTAGGGCGATTATTAATGGGCGCGGGTTCTGCGTTTGGTTTTATTGGCGTTATTTTCATTGCAACGAATTGGATCTCGAAAAAAAATTTAGCGTTGCTAACAGGACTCACACAAACAATAGGAATGTTAGGCGCGATTTTAGGCCAAGTTTTTGTTGCACACATCATGGCATCAGAAGGATGGAAATCCGTTTGGGTCGTTGCAGGCATCGCTGGAATTATTTTAACAATTTTATTATGGTTAATTATTCCACGACGTCCACCCGAAGTGATTGAAGAACTTAGCAAACAAGGTTTCACACGTGTAAAAAATAATTTACTCTACGTCATAAAAAATCCTCAAACATGGCTGTGCGGATTATTTGGAGGACTCATTTTTGTTCCAACAGCTGCATTTGCAATGTTATGGGCAATTCCATTTTTTACGACAGGTTATGGATTTTCTACACATCAAGCAGCATTACTCACATCAATATTAATGATGGGCTGGATGTTAGGCTCACCGCTCATGGGTTTTATTTCAGATCGCTTAAAGCGCAGAAAAATAGTCATGTTATTTGGAATACTCATTGCTTTATTTTGTTTTCTTTTAATCGAATTTAATTCGCATCTTTCTTTTAATGTGCTGGCAGTGTTAATGGGACTCATTGGAATTTGTTCTGGTGTAGAGCTCACCACCATTGCATTGTCTTGCGAATTAAATTTAAGTTCTGCAAAAGGTTCTGCGATTGGTGTTACTAATTTTATCGTATTTTTATGCAGTGCTATTGCCACTCCTCTTGTAGGAATTATTTTACAAAAAATTGGAAATAAAAATCATTTTACATTTCATGATTATCAAACAGCGTTATTATTAATTCCAATTGGACTCGTGTTAGGTACATTAATCTTATATTGGACAAAAGAATCAGGAACAAAACAGCTCTAATGAATTCATCAATTAAAGA
This sequence comes from Gammaproteobacteria bacterium, assembly GCA_013287845.1. GTDB lineage: Bacteria > Pseudomonadota > Gammaproteobacteria > DSM-16500 > DSM-16500 > JABDDA01. The sequence goes on along the minus strand of JABDDA010000025.1, from coordinate 1,899 downwards.
TTATTACGAAATCACCGGTGAAGGCGAACCACTTTTATTAATTAGCGGTCTGAATGCAGATCGATTTTTTTGGACTTCAACAATTCCTTATTTGAAAAAAAATTTCAGCGTAATTACGTATGACAATCGTGGCATGGGAAAAAATAAATTATTCGAACCTGAATGCACGACTGAATTAATGGCCAATGATTTAATAAATTTATTAGATCATCTTAAAATTAAAAAAACACATATCGTAGGACACTCGCTCGGCGGATGCATTGCACAGCAAATTGCAATTCATCATCCTGATCGCGTTAATAAATTAGTATTATGTTCTTCACAAGCAAAATTACTTTCACTCAGAAAATTTTCGATTAAAACAAATATTGAATTAATGAAGAGTGATGTTCCGCCTGAAATCATTATTAAAAATATGATGTCGTGGTTATTTGGTCACACATTTTTGGATGATCCTAAAAAACAAACTCTTTTTATTCGACAAGCATTGATGAAACCGTTTGAAGAAAGTCGATACAGCTATCTGTATCAAGTGAATGCATTATTAAATCACGACACTTCGAACCAATTAAATAAAATTACCTGTCCAACGTTAGCTATCTGTGGAGAAGAAGATATTTTATCGCCCCCAACCAATTCGCAATATCTTGCAGATAATATCTCAGCTGCAAAATTATTTATTTTTGAAAATGCGGGACATATGTTGCCGGTGGAAGATCCGGAAGGATTTTCAAGGTGCATTATTGAATTTTTAGCTTGACCCACTCTCCTCATCTTTATACTATTCCTGCACTTTTACACGCAAAATATAGGGTATTTTTTATGCAAAGCACGGCGGAAACGTCTGACGAAAAAACACTTAAAAGATGGCTAGATCTCGAATTAAAATCAGATAAAACTAAATCAGTCAAATGTACTTTAATTAATGCAGATTCCAAATTTGTAAAATTACTCTTTGAACACGACGAGAAAAAATTTTATGTGTCTTGCAAAAATATTTCTCAATATTCTGAATTTAAATTTAAAGATCTTGCACGTCTTTCTAAAATTAATTTAGGAATGGCAATCACGTATTTCGAATCGTTTGTGAAAACATTGAAATATCATTTTTCATTTCAGCGTCATGTCTCAACAACAGATTCTGCTCAAAAGTGTTTTGATCGCTTTATGGCAGCTGGAACGATAAGTGAAATTGAAAGTTTAGTTCATCCTCAATTTATGAGGGAGGTTGCTAAACACGCTAAGCTCATGAATGAAATTAATGTTGCTCCTCTTGGAAGAAAAGCTCGACAAAGAGATCCTTTATCACCGATTGCGGAAGACAAAAAATCGGATTCAAAAAATAATCATGCGCAATCACAAAACGCAATACAACATGCGTCACTACAAAATACACAACCCGCGCAACCATCATTTAATTATTCGCGATTTTTTAAACCTGCAGTGATTGCTGTTATTTCTGTTGGAACATTTGGAATTGTTCCAACCGTTGTTGTGGGAGCAGCTTTAGCAACAGCTGTGGTAATGAAAGATCAATGTTGTGCACGAAGAAAAAAATAAAAACGATTGGGAGAAGGGAACGCTCTAATTTCCTGCAATCATCATTTCTTCAATTAATATTGATCCCGTTTGAATATTTCCACGCTTATCAATATCATTTCCCACAGCAATTATTTTCGAAAACATATCTTTTAAATGACTTGCGATAGTAATTTCTTCCACAGGAAATTGAATCTCTCCATTTTCAATCCAAAATCCACTTGCACCACGAGAATAATCACCTGTCACTAAATTAATTCCCTGTCCCATTAATTCTGTCACTAATAATCCTGTTCCCATTTTTTTTAATAATGCAGCTAAATTATTTTCACTGGTTGAAACAATTAAATTATGCACACC
>JABDDA010000024.1 GCA_013287845.1 Gammaproteobacteria bacterium | reverse complement strand
GCGGAGGAAAAATGATCGACTTCATAAGAGGGATGGCTTCAATTAATCTTTTTCCACAGAAAAAAGAAGACATAGATTTATCTACTTTTACTCTTACTACTGAAGAAGCTTTTATAAAAGACCAAGAAGCTATTGGAAAAGATATGGGGGTTGCTATTCAAGTTATCAAAAATGAATACCCAGAGTGTAAATAATGTCAACCATTGATAAAGATATTGAGAAAAAACTTTCTGATAGTCCTATCCCACAACTTCAAAGAGCCCAACAAATAATTCAATTCTCTAGCCCTCTTCCTCCTCCAGAGATTTTGCAAAAATATGAACAAATTCATCCAGGGCTTATCAATGAAATTCTTGAATTAACTAAAATCCAAAATGAGCATAGAAGACAATTAGAAAGCAAAAACTTAGAAGCACAGATTATTCATCAACAAAAAAGAGACTTGGAAACAAAATTGGGTCAATGGTTTGCTTTTATTATTTCATTAGTAGCAATTGCTGGCTCCATTTATACAGCACTTCAAGGGCATGAAGGAGTAGCTGCTGTAATAGGAGGAGTAGGATTAACAGGATTAGTAGCTCGTTTTATTGATGGAAGACAAGAAAAAAAATAAAAAATTTATTTTAAATAGTGCCAACAGTGTCGACACTATTTAAATTTGTACGACAAAATGAATTGTTACATACGCACTCAACAATTCATCACATCCATTAATTAAAAGAAAATTGATTTTTTTTATCAAATTCTTTTATTTCTTCTTTATGTTTTTCTGGTGATTTAAATAGCCCAAGAATCCCAATAAAATTTTCTCTAACAAGATTTCGTTCTACAGGTGCACGAGATATTTCTATCGGTTTTCCCGTTTCATAATCGCAAGCAACATATAAACCGTTGGGTTTGCCTGTTCGCTTTTTACGAAATAAAGTAATAGTACGATTATGAACGTCACTAAGATCTTCACTGCTTTTATACCTTAACCCAACAAATCCATGATCAAAAATAATTTTTTCATATGCTTCTTGAATTTGATATTCAGTTGGATCTGTTCTATAAGGTAATTCTGCTAATGCCTGTTCTACTTTACTTTTTGCAGCCGCTCGAAATTTTTTAGGATCATCGAAATAATCATAAATTTTTTCTTTCCATTTTGCAGACAAATAAATTTCATATCGATAATGGGTTCGGACTAAAAATTCCGGATCATCTATCGTGTAATAAAAAGATTTTTTAATTCCTGCAGAACCCTTTCTTAATTCCGAATGGCCTGATACTCGCGTCCCATAAAAAGCAGGATCAATTTCATCAAGCTGGCATCTATGACTGTAATGAAAGACTTTAAAATATTTTCTTGTTTGCATATTGAATATCCTCTATTGATTAAGTTAATAGAGGCTAAAAGTGAGGAAAAACCTAACGTTTTAGCCGGATTTATTAAGCGCCCGCAAGCTGTTGTCAAATCGGCGCATGAAAGAATTATACCACAAATTATCCATGTGTGAGAATTCTAATCACATAAAGTTCCATCACATAATATTACGTAATGGAACTTTATGTGATGACGATCAACTCAGCGATGCTATTAATTCTTGCAACTCTCCACTCTCATACATTTCTGCAAGAATATCACTGCCGCCGATGAAATTTCCTTTCACATACAGCTGCGGAATCGTTGGCCAATTTGAAAAAACTTTTATACCTTCGCGAATTTCAGGATCGTCTAACACATTCACTGCAGCAAATTGCACACCACACGATTTTAAAATATTGACTGCGCGTGATGAAAATCCACATTGTGGAAATTCGGCGGTGCCTTTCATGTATAAAATAATATTGTTTTCTGTAATTTGCTGTTTAATTTTTTGTTGGATGCTCATCGTTAATTTCCTCTTTAATAAAAACTAATTGCTGTGTCATGCCAGCGTGCTTTTAGCTGGCATCCAGTGAATATTTAAAATAAAAATATTCAGCTGTCATGCCAGCGTGCTTTTAGCTGGCATCCAGTAACTTTTAAAAAAGCCTCTGGATGCCACCTCTCGCGCTTCGCGCTCGGCTGGCATGACAACTACAAAATTCCTAACTGTAATTTTGCGACATCGCTCATCATGTTTCGATTCCACGGTGGATCAAAAACCAAATCCACTTTCACATTTTCCACATCATGAATCATACGAATTTTTTGTTCAATTTCAGAAACCAACACCGGGCCCATTCCACATCCCGGTGCAGTCAATGTCATTTTTATTATTACTTCATTTTTTTTATTTTCTAATGCATTCACACAACATTCATACACTAATCCCAAATCCATAATATTCACTGGAATTTCAGGATCGAAACATGTTTCTAATAATGCTTTCACTTTATCTTCAATCGTTCCTTCCATTGCATTCACATCAGGATCTTCCATCATCACTAACCCCAATGCATCGCCATCTTTTCCTGCAACACGCACTAAATTTCCATTCACATAAACTGTATACGCATTTCCTAATGCTTGTGTAATCGCAACTTGTGATCCTTTTTGCAATGTGACTTTTGCACCGGTAGGAATCAGTGTTGCTTCGCATTCACGTTGAACTTCTATCATGCTTTTTTTATACATTGAAACTTTCTCCACATCCGCAGCGGCCTTTTTCATTTGGATTTTTAAATAATAATCTTTTTTGTTTTAATCCCATGTCTTCGGTTTCAACATAATCCACAATAATTTCTTTTAAAAAAGAAAAAGACTCTGCATCAATAAAAACATTTAAATTATTTTGCACTGTCATTGAAATATCATTTTCAATCATTTTTTCAATAACAGCTGGAACATAAGAATAACCATTACAGCCTGTTTTTTTCACAGCTAACCGAAATCCAATTGCATTCGGATTTTTTCCCATCATGATTTGAATATGTTTAACAGCTGCATCAGTGAAGGTAATCATTATTCTGTACTCACTGTTTGTGTTTCATTTTGTAATGCGGCTTTTAATGTGTGCCACGCGAGGGTTGCGCACTTCACACGCGCAGGAAATTCAGAAACACCTGCAAGCACAGCTAATTTTCCTAAATTTTCTTCAGATTTATTTTCAGTAATTAACAAATGAAATTGTTGAAATAATTTTTCTGCTTCTTTAATTGATTTATTTTTTACAGCGTCAGTCATCAATGAAGCCGATGCCATTGAAATCGCACAACCACTTCCTTGAAAACTAATATTTTCAATCACGCCATTTTTTTCAATTAAAAATAAAATTAAATGATCGCCGCAGAGTGGATTAAATCCTTCTTGTTTGCAGCTTGCATTTTCTAGCACGCAAAAATTTCTCGGATGACGGCCGTGTTCAATAATCATTTCTTGATAAAGTTCACGTAATTCGTTCATGAAATACCTCGTGCACTATTTTTAAGCCTTTTATTAAGTTTTCAATATCTTTTTCAGTATTATAAATTCCAAATGAGATACGTGTCATCGCAGGAACATTAAATCGTTGCATGAGTGGCATCGCACAATGATGTCCTGCGCGCACCGCAATATTTTCGTGATCTAATATAGTTCCTATATCATGCGGATGAATATCATTCAGCGTGAATGAAATCACACCTATTTTATTTTCTGATTCGCCGAAAATTTTTAATTCTGGAATTTTTTTTAATTCTTCTGTTGCGATAGCTAATAATTTTTTTTCATGTTCTGTGATCGCGTGCATTCCAATTTGATTTAAATAATCAATCGCGACACCCAAACCAATTACATTTGAAATATCAGGTGTGCCTGCTTCAAATTTATAAGGCAATTTATTATACGTTGTTTTTTCAAATGAAACGCGTTCAATCATATCACCGCCACCTTGATACGGCGGCATTTTTTTAAGCCATTCTGTTTTGCCATACAGCACGCCGACACCGGTGGGACCATACATTTTATGCGAAGAAAAGGCATAAAAATCGCAATCGAGTTCTGTCACATTCACAGATAAATGCGGGACCGCTTGTGCACCATCCACTAATACAGGCACATTATTTTCATGCGCAATGCGGATCATTTCTTTTATTGGATTCACTGTGCCTAATACATTTGAAACATGTGTAACAGCTACCATTTTTGTTTTTGCTGTGAATAATTTTCTAAATGATTCGAGTTCAATTTCACCGAGATCTGTAATAGGAATTACTTTTATTTTTGCGCCTATTTTTTCAGCTATTAATTGCCATGGAACAATATTGGAATGATGCTCCATTGCACTTATTAAAATTTCATCGTCTTTTTGAATATGGTTGTGTGATAAACATTGCGCGACTAAATTAATGGATTCGGTTGTACCGCGTGTAAAAATAATTTCATGCGAATGTTCTGCGTGAATGAAATTTTTCACTTGTTCACGCACGTGTTCGAATTTTTTTGTTGCGCGTTGGCTGAGCTCATACACACCGCGATGAATGTTTGCGTTATCTTCTAAATAAAATTTTTGGATCGCATCAATAACACAGCGTGGTTTTTGCGTTGTTGCGCCGCTGTCTAAATAAATAATTTTTTCTAGAATAGGGAAATCTTTTCTAACATTCATGACAATACTCCTACTGTGTCATGCCAGCCGAGCGCTTTTTGCGAGAGGTGGCATCCAGTGACTTTATTTAAAAGCCACTGGATGCCAGCTAAAAGCACGCTGGCATGACAACATTCATTCATGACAATACTCCGCGAGCGTCATGTTGATTTGATTTTTTATAAAATTATTTTTCATTCGATCTAATACGTCAGCTGCAAATGCAGCAGTTAATAATTTCATTGATTCTTTTTCATCAAGCCCGCGTGCGCGCAAATAAAATAATGCATCAGGATCAATTTGCCCGACCGTTGCCCCGTGTGTACATTTCACATCATCGGCATAAATTTCTAATTCGGGTTTTGAACCGGCTTCTGCTTCTTTTGATAATAATAAATGATGATTCGATTGATGCGCGGTAATATGTTTTGCTGCTTGATGCACAAATACTTTTCCACGGAAATTTGATTTCGATTTTTTATCTAAAATACCTTTGTATAACATTTCACTGCGCGTGTGTTTTGCATGATGATTCACGTCAATAAAATAATCGAGTTTTTGTTCATCATTTTTTAATGGATAAAAACCATTTAAAATACATTCTGCGCCACGTTCGTGTAAATTAATTTTAATTAACTCACGCGCAGAGCGGGCGCCATTTGAAAGTGAAAATACATTCACAACACTTTCTTCTTGCTGATGAATAGACAGTGAAGCGTCGTGTGTTGCAGATGAATTTTCATTTTGAATTTTTGCAAAATGAACGCGTGCGTTTTTGCTTGCGTAAATTTCTGTAGTGACATTCATTGCGTGATTGTTTTGATATTCTTCGAGCAATGTGAGTTCACTATTTTCGTTTGCGATAATGACGTGATGAGAAAAATATTGTTTGGAATTATTTTGATAAAGAAAATGCAGCGGTTTTTCTAAACGAACATTTTTTGGAATATAAAGAAATAAAGTATTGTTATCACTAAAAACACTCTTCGGGAAAATACTTTGTTCGCGCGCGCGCGGCAGTGCGTACAACATCACTCCTTCAACTTCAAATTTTTCAGGGATTTTCCCATTCAAAATCGTTATCGTCATGACACAACGACCTGCTCTTCTAACCAACCATATCCTTTTGCTTCAAGTTCCAATGCTAATTCTTTCCCACCCGTTTTAATTATTTTTCCTTTCACCATCACGTGCACAACATCAGGCACAATGTAATCGAGTAACCGTTGATAATGTGTCACGATAATAAAACTGCGATTTTCACTTCGCAAACTATTCACACCTTTTGCAACCGTTTGCAGCGCATCAATATCTAAACCGGAATCTGTTTCATCTAAAATGGCAAGACGTGGCTCTAACATTAACATTTGCAATACTTCATTTCGTTTTTTTTCACCGCCAGAAAATCCTTCATTCACTGCGCGATGTAAAAAAGATTCGTTTAAGCAAACTTCTTTTATTTTATTTTTAATGAGTGTTAAAAAATCCATTGCATCTAATTCATTTAATCCGCGCTGTTTGCGTAAACTGTTTAATGCGGCTTTTAAAAAATACATATTGTTTACGCCAGGAATTTCGACGGGATATTGAAACGCTAAAAATAATCCGAGTGCAGCACGTTCTTCAGGCGCGAGTGTAAAAATATTTTTTTCATCGAAAATAATTTCACCTTGTGAAATATCATATCCTGCGCGTCCTGCTAAAATATTTGCGAGTGTACTTTTTCCTGAACCATTCGGTCCCATGATTGCGTGCACTTCACCCGGTTTTATATTTAAATTAATTCCGCGCAAAATAACTTTTGATTTTTGTTTTTCATCTTGAATGCTTGCGTGTAAATTTTTTATTTGTAACATTAGCCGACACTCCCTTCTAAACTGACTTCTAATAATTTTTGTGCTTCGACAGCAAATTCCATCGGTAATTCATTAAAGACTTGTTTGCAAAATCCATTCACAATCATTGAGACTGCATTTTCTAATGTGAGCCCGCGTTGCTGACAATAAAATAATTGATCTTCACCAATTTTCGATGTTGATGCTTCATGTTCTATTTTTGCTGTTGGATTTTTTATTTCTAAATTAGGAAAGGTGTGTGCACCGCAGGTATCACTTAATAAAAGTGAATCACATTGTGTGAAATTTCTTGCGTTATCTGCTGTCGGTAATACGCGCACTAAACCACGATAGGTATTTTGTCCTTTTCCTGCGGAAATTCCTTTTGAAATAATCGTACTCTTAGAATTTTTTCCGATGTGAATCATTTTCGTTCCTGTATCGGCTTGCTGTTTATGATTTGTTAACGCAACAGAATAAAATTCTCCGACGGAATTTTCACCTTGCAAAATCACACTGGGATATTTCCACGTAATTGCAGAACCAGTTTCAATTTGTGTCCACGAAATTTTAGAATTTTTTCCACGACACGCGCCGCGTTTTGTGACGAAATTAAAAATTCCGCCGCGACCCTCTTCATCACCGGGATACCAATTTTGTACGGTAGAATATTTTATTTGCGCATTTTCTAATGCGATTAATTCGACAACTGCTGCGTGTAATTGATTTTCATCGCGCATCGGTGCTGTGCATCCTTCTAAATAACTCACCACACTATTTTCATCTGCAATAATTAATGTGCGTTCGAATTGCCCTGTGTTAGCTGCATTAATTCGAAAATATGTCGACAATTCCATCGGGCATCGCACTCCTTTTGGAATATAAACAAATGAGCCATCACTAAACACAGCAGAATTCAATGCAGCAAAAAAATTATCGCGATAAGGAACAACGGTTCCTAAATATTTTTCAATTAAGTCAGGATATTTTTGCACTGCTTCTGAAAACGAACAAAAAATGACGCCGGCTTCGTGTAATTTTTCTTTAAATGTCGTTGCAACAGAAACACTATCAAAAACAGCATCAACAGCAACACCTGCGAGTCGACCTTGTTCGTGCAATGGAATACCTAATTTTTTATAGGTTTCTAATAATTGTGGGTCAACTTCATCTAAACTTTTCGGCGCATTCTTTTTTATTTTTGGCGCAGAATAATAACTAATTTTTTGAAAATCAATTTCGGGATAATTGATGTGTGCCCATTGCGGTGCTTTTAATGTCAGCCAATATTCGTAGGCTTTTAATCGCCATTGTAATAAAAATTCAGGTTCATTTTTTTGTTTCGAAATATCACGAATAACTTTTTCTGATAATCCGGGAGGAAATGTGTCGGATTCAATCGGTGTCACAAATCCATATTCATACGATTTGTTGACGACTTCTTTTAAATACGCGTTAGACATTACACACCCTCCAACATATCTTTTAATGTTACATTGTTGAGTGTTTTAAAAATAATTTGATTGATGGATTTCCAATTTTTTTTCATGGAACATTTTGTATCGAGTGAGCAGAGTTTTGATTTGAGTGAACATTCTGTTAATGCAAAATTTCCTTCGATAGCTGAGATCACTTCTGCGAGTGTAATTTTTTCTGGGGATTTTGCGAGTTGATAACCCCCTTCTGCGCCGCGAAAAGCCCGAATTAAATTGGCGTCTAATAAAATTTTTAAAATTTTGCTGACGGTGTGCACAGATAAATGAACTTCTTTCGCAATCGATGTTGCGCTTGTGATTTCATCGGGATATTCAGCCAGATAACTCATGATGACAGTTGCGTAATCGGCTAATTTGCTGAGTCTTAACATGGTAAATATGCTCATTTTTAAGGTGGCATACAGTACCATGTTTGTATGAATTGGAGCAAATAAAAATTATTTTTTTGGAGGTGATGCAGCTGCGGTTGCAGAAGGTGAAACAGAAGAAGCGGATGAAGATCCACCTTCATTATTTGTTGAAGGCGATGCGGGTGTAAAACCAGCTGGTAGCTCTCCTGATGATACCAATGGAGTGAAATCCATCGTCATATTAAAACCAAAAATAGAATTTGCTCTTTGTTTCGATAAACTAACCGGCGGCGAAGAAAGTGGTGTTGTAGTGACTGCTGCTGTTGCTGTTGTAGCTGTGACTGTTGCTACCGCTGTTACTGCTGCTGCTGTTTGATTCATTCTCCATTCCGTTCTTAAAGCTTGTTTTAACATCATTAACGCTGAAAAAACATAAGCAGAGTCTTCCACAAGAGATTTCTGTTTAGTTACTACTTCTAATTTTACATTAGGATTTCTTGATGCAAGCGCAGCAGTGTATGCGTTATTTAATTTATTTTTTTCTATTTCAAATTGGCCATGGTATCTTTCTACTTTGTCCGCAAATTCTAAAAAATTAAATTGTGCAACTAACTTTTTATAAACTTTTTCTTTTTCTTCTTCTTTTATAACTTGTACTGTCCCATCTTCTTTTCTGTCGAAACGAATATTTTCTTTATGCGGCATTTCATTCATCAATAAAATAAATTGACTCATTAAAATGGTAACGAAATCTTCGTCTTTGCAATTTTTTGTTGTATATTCCAAAACATTTTGCAATCCACGTGAAATAGTTTGTAATGCTTCAATAGGTTTGTCTCGTTGAATCGTTGCAAGCGAATAAACTATTTTTTCTACTTCTAATTTTGTAACTGTTCGCTCCAATCTTTTTTTCATTTCAGCTACGGCGATCTCTTCTTCTCGCTTTCTTTTAGCTTCTTTTTCGCCATATTCTTTTAATTCCTTTTCTGACATTTGATTTAATCGAGCAGATAATTCTCTTTTGTGTTTTTGTGCAGCTGGAGTCATATGACGAGGTAAAATCACTCCGTCGTTATCATCAACTATTATTTTTCCTCCATTCATTACTCTTATTTTTCCAGTTATTCTTCTTGCACTCGCTGCCACCATCGCCATCGTCACTACTTTTGTTTCACTTGAAGTAGATTTAATTGCACGAAGACAGGCTGATCGTTCCGCTTCACCTGTTTCAGCTTGCTGCGAAGCAAGATTCAGTAATGAATGACTCACTTGCTTATCGACATTCTGACAACCCACACTAAAATTAAGAAACTCAATCATTCTTATATTTTTATTTGCTGCAATGTGTTTACCAATTTCCGTTGCTGTTTTAATAGGATTTCCTGCTCCTTTCTTTTCATCATGCAAACATAAATCAGGAAGATAAAAACGATAAGGAAAATTTGGATTTTGTAATAAAGCACAAAATTCTTTTGCAGGTGATACAAGTTGCACGCCTCTCATACGCACTGTACTAAAAGGAGATTCTTCCATTGCATTTAATGCCCAAAAAACTGCGGCAGAATCTTCTGCAGATAAATTATCTGCGATGAGTGTATTGATGCGTATTGGATGTTCTTTTCTATTTTTTGAAACAGCATCAAAAATACGTTTTACAATTCGTGTTTTTTCAATAACAGTTTTTCCAGAAAACTTACTGTCAGATAAATCTAAAGTCGTGAGTTCCTTGGTGAGTTCTTCTTGTTTTTGGGAAAGGTTTTTTATTTCATTATCTATTGAATCAACTGAAGTGTCTTTGGCGAGTTCTTTTGTAATAGAAGCAACAGATGATTGAGTAGCAGACGCTACCGTTTTTTTATCTGCTACTTGAGTTGCTGCTGTCGCTGCAGAAGAATTTTTTGTATGACCGTTTGCAGTTACCAATTTTTTAGATTGTTCTGCAGGACGCTTTGCTTCAAGAGACGCTATTTGTGATTGAACATCCGCTAACTGCTTTAAAAAAGCAGGCTGCTGAATGCCCTCTTCTATTCCGCGAATTTCGGGTTCTTTTGCTTCACCGGTGCACTTAAACTTCATTCCCGCCCCTCTTTTTTCATTATTTTATGTGTAAAGGAGAGGATTTTACGCTATTTTAGATCAAAAAATCAACAGATTTTATGGGCTGCTGCGACTTGCGGTAGTAACAAAAAGTAACTACAATTAGAGTTTATTTCAATGAGGAAAGCCAATGAGCGCGAAAAGAAAATCTATTTCAAGCGACTTGAAGAGATTAGATAAAATGACTGATGCGGATATTGATTATTCTGATATCCCTCCATTAGATGAACATTTTTTTACAAAAGCAATTGTTACTCTTCCGCAAAAAAAAGATAGTATTACATTACGAATTGATCATGATGTTCTTGAATACTTTAAACATCAAGGAAAAGGGTATCAAACGCTTATTAATGCGATATTAAAAGTATATGTTTATGCAAAACAGAATCAGCATCCTGGATCAAAGCATAAATAAAATATTTTTTAAATTGTGTCTTCCTCCAAGTCAACTACAATGAGCAGCTCTCCACTTTGGGTTTAGTGAGGATCTATGAACAAGAAAAAATCTATCTCAAAAAAATATTTGCGCTTTCGCCATCGCCTTCAAAACGCGATTAAGAGTTTTGGAAAATGGGGTCATAGAAAAGGGAAAAGTGTGGATATTGTAAATAATCTACGATGCCATGATGATCGTGAGCATATAAAATGAAAACGAATTATTCCAGAATTCAACTCAATCAACTTGAATTAAATGTTAATTTAGGTTGGCCTGAAAAAGAACGCGCGAAAAAGCAAAAAATTCATTTAGATCTTTGCATTAAATTTCCGCGTCCGCCGCGCGCGTGTGTGAATGATGATTTATCGGATACCGTTTGCTATGACACATTATCAAAATTAGTAACGCAATTAACGAAAAAAGAATTTAAATTACTTGAACATCTCGCGCACGAAATTTATCAGCTCATCAAAAAAAATCTTCCTTCATCTACTTTAATTAATTTACGTTTAACAAAAAAACCTGCCGTGATGAAAAATTTGCGTGAAGGTGTTTCATTTTATTACGGTGATGAAGAATGGTTGTTTTAGGATTAGGGTCGAATCTCGGCGATCGATTAACCCACTTACGCCGCGCATTTTCATTTTTGAAAAAAACATCGGGAATTTCCATTCGATCTGTTTCTCCTATTTATAGCTCAGATGCATTATTACCTGATAATGCACCCGATGAGTGGAACCATTCTTTTTTTAATTTAGCAATTTTATGTGAAACGACTTTTTCTCCGCAGGAATTATTATCTATTTTAAAATCGATTGAAAAAAAATTAGGGCGCAGTTTCGAAAAAAAATGGAGTCCGCGTGTCATCGATATTGATATTTTAGCGTGGGATAATTTAGTGTTAGATGAAAATAATTTACAAATTCCACATCGCTGTTTGCATGAACGTCCTTTTGCATTGTGGCCGCTGGCTGATCTTGCCCCTGAATGGATTTATCCTGCCCCTGGCATTTTACAAGGAAAAACAGCTGCAGAAATCGTGCGTGCATTAGGATCACGTTTTACAGGTGATGCGCCTTTTCACACAAAACAAATTGCGCATCGAATTGATACGCCGATATTAATGGGCGTTTTAAATATTACGTCAGATTCTTTTTCTTCGGATGGAATCATCAATGAATCACACGCAGTAGAACACGCAAAAAATTTAATTTTATCTGGCGCAGAAATGATTGATATTGGCGCGGAATCAACCAATCCTAATTCACAAAAAATATCTGCGGAAGAAGAATGGAGACGATTATTTCCTGTGTTATCTCTTTTAAAAAATTCTTGTGATGAATTTTTTATTTCGCCCAAGATAAGTATTGATACGTATCATGCAGAAACAGCTAAAAAAGCCTTAGATTTTAAGGTGGATTGCATTAATGATGTTTCTGGATTGGATGATCCTTTGATGCGCGATGTGATAAAAAATTCTGATTGTGATGTGGTGGTAATGCATCATTTAGGTATTCCCGCGCGCGCGGGAAAATCTTTTCCCTCAACAGAAAATGTGTGTGCGCGTGTGCATGAATGGGCAACACAAAAATTAAATTTATTAGAAAAAGAAAATATTCCGCGCGAGAAAATTATTTTTGATGTGGGGATTGGATTTGGAAAAGAACCGGAACAATCTTTTTCTTTAATTAAAAATATAAATTATTTTCGAGATTTAAATGTGCGTTTGTTAGCGGCTCACTCACGCAAACGGTTTTTAACGCTTTTTACTAATAACCCTGCGCATGAGCGGGATGTTGAAACGGTTATTCTTTCGCTATCACTAGCGAAGCATGTCGATTATTTACGCGTGCATGATATTGATATGCATGCACGCGCGTTCAAAACGGAACGGGGTCAAGTGTAAGTTCAACGTAAAAATAATGAACAGGGACCTACAAAAAATGTGATCATTATTTTTACGTTGAACTTACACTTGACCCCGTTTGATTAACACCTTTTGCGACAGTATGAAACGATCCAAACACAACAACACAATCTCCCGGCTTTGAATTTTTCATTGCATTCGCATGTGCGTCTTCAATCGAATTATAAAAAATAATATTTCGAATTTCCGCGCGAGAAAAATTTTCTTGTAATAATGGTTTGCTTGCACCGCGTGCGATAGAAAGTGGCGCAACATGCCATTCATGAAAATGTTTTTTAATGGTTTGGATGCTTTCAAAAATATCTTTATCACTTAACATTGAAAACACCGCGCGTATTTTTCCTGTGCAATTTAGCTGTGTTAATTTTTCTGATAATAATGCGCAGGCGGCGGGATTGTGTGAAACATCTAAAATGGTCGTGATTTTTCCTGGAATAATTTGTATGCGCGCGGGTAAATTAATTTCGTTTAATCCTTTTCGAATAAATTCTTCTTTTACGGGTAATTTATTTTGTAATAATTCTATTGCCATAAGTGCGGTTGAGACATTTTGTAATGAAAGTGATGTGTGAGGCAAATTTTCGTAATGTTTTTTTTCGGTACACCAATTCCAATTTTCACTGGATTGCTTCGTCGGGCTACGCCCTTCTCGCAATGATGATGCATTTTCAGAAAAATAAAAATCTTTCCCTCGCTGAAAAAAAATCGCATTTATTTTTTTTGCATAATCAATTATTGTGTGCGGTGGATTTTCATCACCACATACAGCTAAAGAATTTGAACGAAAAATCCCTGCTTTTTCCATTCCAATCGCTTCGCGTGTATTTCCTAATCGATCGGTGTGATCAAGTGCAATTGATGTAATCACTGAAACATCCGCGTCTAAAATATTCACGGCATCGAGTCGTCCACCGAGTCCTACTTCTAATAACCACACATCTAAATTTTCTTCGCGAAAAATTAGAAATGCAGCTAGCGTATTAAATTCAAAAAAAGTGAGGGGAATATTTTCACGCACGGATTCTATTTTTTCAAATGCGCGAATAAATTTTTCGTCGCTCGCTTCTTTTTTTTGAATGCGAACATATTCGTTATGTTTAAATAAAATTGGGGAGGTAAAGGCACCGACTCGATATCCCGCGGCGTGATAAATGGATTCGAGTGTGGCAACGCAAGACCCTTTTCCATTCGTTCCACCGACTGTAATAATCGGACAATTTTTTTTTAATAAATCGAGACGTTGTGCAACGAATGAAATTCGATCGAGTCCTAAATCGATTTCTTTTGTGTGCACATGAGAAATCCATGTGAGCCAATTCGATAAATTTTTCATCATAATATCCTGTGCAAAACCTTATTGTTTACACATGCATCTCCTGTGCATAACCCTCATCCCCAAAAACAACCCGCATTTTATCCCAAACAATACACCGAATAACAACAGGTAATTCATGATTCATCCACAGCTTATAAAAAACATAACGAATTGATTTATAAAAAAATAAAGGCATTATCCACAAATTTCCCTTTCCTAGTCATAAAGCTCTTCTAAAAAGATATATATAAAAAGAAAAGATATTAGTTAAACGAGCAATAATAATTTTATGATATTATTGAGGACTAAAAATTAGATAAACGAGGGTTTTCATGGCTGCATCATTTAGTATCGACAGTAAAAAAGTAATTCCCCCTAAAAATCCTGTATTAGAATTAACTCGATTTTATCCTTCAATTGAATCTAATTTTTCTGCTGCAACACACGATGGAAAAACTGCGATTTGCAGTTATAAAAACAAAGGTAAACATAAAGAAAATGAAGATCGCGCTACATTTGAACCCATCCCTGAATTAAAAATGTTAGAAAAACTTTCAGACGAAGAAAGAGCAAAAGCCATTAAAGCTATTTTAGATGAAACCGATAAAGAAATGGTGAAAATAATAGGCGATTCTGTTTCAGGAACCACACACAGTGTTCAAATTGTTTTTCCAAAAAATATTTATAATGCAACAGCGGGTGATTCCGCAGGTTTAATGATCAGTATTCATAAACAAACGAAAAAAGTTTCTGTTGTGAGAATAAGTCGGTGTTTAGATCACATTCCTAAATTATTAAAAACGGATGATTCTTTATTAAATGATGAAGAGAAAGCAGAAAAAAAACGAATTGCTCAATTAAAACAAGATAAAAAAATTTCAGAAAGAAATCGTCTTAATAACGATTTAAATGTTTCTCGTGGATTTGGAGATTCTGTATTAATTCATTATGGATTGTTATCAGAAACTCATTTTGGAGAAGTGAAAGTTGATTCCGACTCACTTACTTTTTCATTATTAGTGACCGATGGTGTATTAGATTTTTTTAATACACTTGAATTGCTTCAAGCAGGAATACAAAAATTAGTTGATAGTGTGGGTTTAAATTTATCAGCATCTCAATTAGCAGAATATGTTGTTCTAACAGCGTATCTTGGAGAAGAAAGTAGAAGTGCAAAAGTTGATGACACCACAGCGAATGCAAGAGAAGTAACCCACATGTGGAACCCTGTTTTTCAAGGTATTTGGGATAGTCACGGCGGAGGACTCTCTGCTGCATTAATGCAATTTCATTATTCACGCGCGTTACGTTTTGTTGCGCGAAAACGAGTTCCATCTATTTTAATTTCAAATCAGTTGAATGCATTGGCAGAAATGTATCAAAAAGAATTTCCATTATTGGAGTCTCCATTAAATCCTTCTGAAATAATGCATCAAAGTATTTTTTTTGCTGCAAGAAAGAATAGATTAAAATTTTTTGAAAAAATAAATTATTATTCTTCCCCTGAGTTTCTTGTTGATGTTCAAGAAGAATTTAAAAAAAATATTTTAGAAAAAATTCCACTTCAAAAAATAATTCAAGTGATGAATGCTGATGCGGGAGAAGATAAAACAAAAAGAAGAGAATTCGGTAGTTTTATTAATATCGCAAAATTTATTTCTGAGCAATCACAAATATTTAAAGATCAAGTTAGTTTATTTATTACAGAAATGTTTTCTTCTTATGATCCAACTAAAAATTTATATGAAAATTTATTACCGTTATATGATTTGTTGTATGAGAAATTTCAATCTTCCCCAAAAGATTTTTTTCCAATTATAAGAAATGGATTGCAGGCATGTCTTTTATTGATGGAAACACATTGTATTTTATTTAAAAAACGCAGAGTGGAATTAACGCTGCTTCAAGTTATGAATAAATCCAGTGCTTCAGTGCTGTTGAAAACTGAAATTGAAACAGAATTAAAAAAAGAAAAAGATGAAAAAACAGGAGAATATGTTCCTTATGATACCAAAATGAAATCATTGAAAGAGTTAATTTTTAAAATACTCGATGAACATGTGCAAAAAGGGAAAATGGATTCAAAAGCAACATTACAAACATTTGATAAATATGATCCAAAAGAATTCGATTGGTTGAAACAACGAATGGTGGAAGAGAAATTCTTTTTTGATATTGTTTCAGTTGAAATGATTGATAAAAAAATAAGTGAAATGGGTGGGGTGACTCAAACCGCAGCAGCAGTGAATAGTAAATAAAATCAAATACACTCATCCACTTAGAATTCCATGCTATACTTAAATAAATATACTAAAACGAGGATACCGTCATGGCTGCTTCTTCTTCGAAACCTATCCCAGATAGCAAAGAGAATCCTATTTCTTCATTACCTTACGATGAAAATATTAACGAAAGTTTCAGCGCGGTTGATGAAAAAACGCAAACAGCTGTTTATGTAAAAATGAATGTCGACAAAGGTAGTGACAATCAAGATCGCACAACAGCAGAAGAAATAGAAGATTTAAGTGTATTAGATGATCTCGATGAAAAAGTTCGCGATGATTTAATGAAAGAGATTTTCAAAAAAACCGATGAACAAATGGTGAATATTATCGGTGATTCACCTGCGGGAGAAAAAGGAGGCGGTGCAACACATTGCGTTCAAATCACTTTTACGAATGATGTTTATAACAGTAATGCGGGTGATGCAGCTGGATTGATTGCGGAAATAGCACCGGGTTCAAAAAAAGTAACGGTGAAAATGGTGAGTGCATGTTTAGATAACATTCCTACACTTGAAGACAAAGTGAGTGGATTATCAGCAGAAGAAGAAAAAGAAAAGAAGCGTTTAAGAAAATGTCGAATTGATGCTTCTAGAATTAATGGTATATTGAATCTTTCACGTAGTTTTGGTGATACCGATTTGGTGGAACACGGATTACTTCATGAAAGTCATTTTGGAAAAACAAAAATAAATCCAAATGTCACAACACTTTCAATGGTGGTCACTGATGGTGTGAC
Organism: Gammaproteobacteria bacterium; assembly: GCA_013287845.1. GTDB lineage: Bacteria > Pseudomonadota > Gammaproteobacteria > DSM-16500 > DSM-16500 > JABDDA01. The sequence continues at coordinate 313 of JABDDA010000024.1, read as the reverse complement.
AGATTGGTTTAAAACACCCAAACAACTTGCAGCATTTATTCAAGCGAAAGTGAAACATCCAGCCCTCACCATGGCGTCATTAACAAAATTGATATGTGAAGTAGCAGCAGAGGAATGTTATGAAATGAGAGCGGGAACGCAGTATCATTTTTCTGATGATACAACCGCTAACATTAGAAAAATTAATGCTGAACAAAAAACAGCAGCGTCTGCTTCAGAAAAACAAAAAAGAATTCCTTTTTTGCAAGGTGGATGGGATGGTCATGGTACATCAAAAGTTGCATGCTTATTTAAACATCATTACACCACTGCA